>CAYYGV010000053.1:0-23874 GCA_964471615.1 uncultured Opitutaceae bacterium | reverse complement strand
CCGGCGATTTCCCGATCTGCGTCGTGCCCATGCTGCACCAGGACCTCGGCCGCACCGGCGTGCCGCTCTGGGGCTATTTCGCTCAGATCAGCGACTCGACCACGAGCTACGGCAGCTATTCCGGTGCCGTGCCCAACGAGAAGATCACGTGGGGCAAGCTCGGCGCCAAGACCCCGAAGTTCATCGTCGAGAGCGACGCCACGATCGTCGCCCCGCTGATCTTCGCTTGGGTGCTGGGCCAGTAGATCGGGGACGAACCGAACGCCGAACATCGGACGCCGAGCGCCCAACGCCGAAGGAGCGTGTGGCGCGGTGCGCCGGCTTGGTGGGCATGGAAGCAGGAGCATCTCGCTTCCTGTCTCCCCTTCGACGTCCGGCGTTCGACGTCCGGCGTTTGGCGTTCGTTCGGCCGTCAGCCAAAACCTTTTGCCTCTTGGCAGGAATGCGTGACCGTAGCCGGGCATGCCGAACCGCCTCGCCGCCGAAAAGTCGCCCTACCTCCTGCAGCACGTGGACAATCCCGTGGACTGGATGCCGTGGGGCGACGCGGCGTTCGCGCGGGCGCGGGCAGAGCAGAAGCCGATCTTCCTGAGCATCGGCTACTCGACCTGCCACTGGTGCCACGTCATGGCCCACGAGTCGTTCGAGAATCCGGCGATCGCCGCGATCCTCAACGAGCACTTTGTGTCCATCAAGGTGGACCGCGAGGAGCGTCCCGATGTGGACAAGGTCTACATGACCTACGTCCAGGCGATGACCGGTCACGGCGGCTGGCCGCTGAGCGCGTGGCTGACCCCAGAGCTCAAGCCGTTCTACGGCGGCACCTATTTCCCGCCCGACGACCGCTACGGCCGGATGGGCTTCGCGGCGCTGCTGCAGGCCATCGCGCGCGGCTGGCGTGACGAGCGCGAGAAACTGGTCGCGGAAGGCGAGCGGGCGATCGCGACCCTGCGCGAGCACTACGTGGACAAGGCGGCAGCACCCGCGGCCGAGGAACTCCCGGTGGCGGGCGGCGCAGCGTTTGAGCGGGGATTCCAGTACTTCTATGAGGCCTTCGACCCGCAGAACGGCGGGTTCGGAAACGCGCCAAAGTTTCCCCGGGCCTCAAATCTCGATTTCCTCTTCCGCTGCGCGGCGATCCAGGGACCGGCGAGCGAGACCGGCGCGGAGGCGGTGAAGCTGGCGACCGCGACGCTCCGGCGAATGGCCTGGGGCGGAATCCACGACCATGTCGGCGGCGGCTACCACCGGTACTCCGTGGACGAGGCGTGGTTCGTGCCGCACTTCGAGAAGATGCTCTACGATCAGGCGCAGATCGCGGTGAACTGCCTCGAGGCGAGGCAGGCGACCGGCGACGAACGCTATGCGTGGATGGCCCGCGACATCCTGGACTACGTGCGGCGCGACCTGACAAGCTCGGCGGGCGCGTTCTACACGGCGGAGGATGCGGATAGCGCGAGGGCCGAGGGACGGGCGGGGAGTGACGAGGGACGAGTGACGAGTGACGAGGGCGGGCATGCGGAGGGGGCGTTCTATGTCTGGACGGCGGCGGAAGTGCGGGCGGTGCTGGGTGAGAAGGACCCGGCGCTGGCGGAGTTCGTCATCGGGCACTTTGGCGTGGAGGAGAACGGCAACGTCGACCCGGCGCGGGATCCGCACGCGGAGTTCACCGGCCGAAACATCCTGGCCCAGCGGGCGTCGCTCGTGGAGACGGCCAAGAAATTCAATCTCGACCCGGAGCGGGCGAGCGAGCGGCTGCTGGCGGCCCTCGAGCAACTGCGGACCGCGCGGGCAAGACGGCCCCGTCCGCTGCGC
Source organism: uncultured Opitutaceae bacterium (assembly GCA_964471615.1). Lineage (GTDB taxonomy): Bacteria > Verrucomicrobiota > Verrucomicrobiia > Opitutales > Opitutaceae > Opi-474. Next base: position 22,059 of record CAYYGV010000053.1, on the reverse strand, counting down.
GACGACAAGGTGGTCACGGCCAACAACGGCCTGATGATCTCCGCGCTCGCCAAGGCGGCCCAGGTATTGGGCGAACCCGAGCATCTGGCCGCGGCGGTGCGCGCGGCGGAGTTCGTACGGCGGGAGCTGCACGACGAAGGCCCGGCGCGACTGTACCGGAGCTGGCGCGAAGGGCGGGGGACGGCGGAGGGATTCGCGGAGGACTACGCCTACTTCATCCAGGGGTTGCTCGACCTCTACGAGGCGGCGCACGAACGACGCTGGCTGGAGTGGGCGGCGCGGCTGCAGGCGACCATGGACGCGCGGTTCTGGGACGAGGCGCGGGGCGGGTATTTCAATTCGGCCGCGGACGACCCGACGATCGTGCTGCGGCTCAAGGAAGACTACGACGGCGCGGAGCCGGCGCCCAGCTCGGTGGCGGCGATGAATCTCCTCCGCCTCTCGGCCATGCTGAACCAGGAAGCCCTCAACACCCGTGCGATTCGGACCATCGAGGCTTTCCGCGCCCAGTGGTCAGGCACGCCGCATGCGATGCCCGCGATGCTCTGCGCGCTGGCGATGGCGCTCGAGCCGGTGCGGCAGGTCGTGCTGGTGGGCGATCCCGGTCGGGCGGATTTCCAGACCTTGGCCGCGGTGCTGCACGAACGTCTGGGTCCACGACGGGTGATCCTTGCGCTCACCTCGGCGGAGGACTGGGAGTGGTTCGCCGCGCGGGCGCCCTGGCTGGCGGACATGAAGCCGGTGGAGGGGAAGGCCACGGCCTACGTGTGCGAGCACTTCTCCTGTCAGGCGCCGGTGACCGATCCGGCGCGACTGCGCCAGCAACTGGGCTGAATCGTCCGGTGCCGGATCAGTCCTCGGCCACCTTCAGCTCTGGCTCCGATTCCCGGGCGGCAAGATCGTAGGCGACGCTGCGCACGATGCTCAACACCTCGATCATGCGTCGGGTGCGGACGGCAAACGACAGGAGTCTGATCTGATCCTCAGGCAGTTCCTCCTCCAGCACGGCGTCATGCAACTGCTGGGCCGCCTGTTTCACGCCCGACCGGTAGTTGGCGATTGCCTTTTGCGTGGCCTGCTTGGTCTTGGGCTGGGAAAAGGGAATCTCCGTGATCCGCTCGAAATAGAGCAGAAGCACGCTGCGCATCTCGTCGGAGTCCGGGGGATAACCCATCTTCTGCACGAGCTGGATGAGCGTCTTTAGCCTGACGCGTCGCCCGGACTCCACGTTGACGATGGTATTGCGGTGGCAGCGTGACAGACGCGCGAGCGCATCGAGGGTCAGACCTTTCTCATCCCGAAGCTTTCGAAAAAGCAGCGTGTAGTCCATTCGGCGCGAGTAGCGGAAGGGCAGGGGCAAATGTCAACGCGGCGAAAGATCACGCGCGGGGCCGCCATTTCTAACGAAAACGATCGGCATTTCGCACTGTGACCAGACGGGCAATTGACAAAACTTGTGCTGCACAAACATCGTGGGCAAATGAGCACTTCTCGTCACGCCAAAGCATCCCGGTTCGGTCGGCCGGGCGACGCCCGGAGCCCTTATCGGGCGCGAATCTACCGCGGGTTGGTGGATGTCTGCCGCCAGCTGGAGCTGAGCCAGACCGCGGCGGACCCGCGGCGCGCGTGTCGTGAGGTGCAAGCCCGCCTGCGCGGGCTCGGGCGGGAGGAGGCCGAGGGCTCGAAAACCACGGAGTGACCATGGCTCGGATACTCGTGATTGATGATAGCGCCCACATCCGGGACACCCTCGCGAATTGCCTCCCGAAACTGGGGCATGACGTGGTCCACGCATCTGATGGCGAAACCGGCCTGGCCAAGGCGGACCCGGCATGGGTCGATCTGGTGCTCCTCGATGTCGAACTGCCCCGGATGTCCGGCCTCACGGTATGTGGGACGCTGAAGCGCGACGAGGCACGGCGGAGCCTGCCGGTGGTGATGATGACCGGGAGGCCGACGGGTGCGGTCCGTCTGCAGGCCGCCAAGGCCGGGGCGACAACCCTGCTGGTCAAACCCTTTGCGCTGGCGGAACTGGCCGAAGAGATCGAGCGACACCTCCCGGTTCGGTCATAAACCGGGTATTCACGCCGGACCGGGCATTTTCCGCGTTGCGCGCGCGTCCCGGAGCCGCACACGATTTGGCCCGTGAAGATTCTCGCCGTTGAAGACGATGCGGTGTCCCGGGCGGTGTTGCGGCAGGCCCTGTTGAAGCTGGGCCACGACGTGCGACAGGCCAGCGATGGCGAGGAGGCGTGGACGATCCTCCAGCAGGAGCCGGTGCGCGTGGTGGTCAGCGACTGGTCAATGCCGCAGATGGACGGCCTGAGCCTTTGCCGGAAAATCCGCGCGATGGTCGGCGCCGAGTACACCTACTTCATCTTGCTCACGGCGCGCGACGCCACCGGCGAAAACCAGCAGGCGGCAGCCGACGCGGGCGTCGACGATTTTCTCACCAAGCCGCTCGACTTCGACGAGCTCTGGAATCGGCTGCGCGTGGCCGAGCGGATTCTGCGATACGCCACCCAGGTCCGGCAGCTGGAGGAACTCATGCCCATCTGCTCGTACTGCAAGAAGGTCCGCGACGACAAAAACTACTGGCAGCAGATCGAGGGCTACATCAACGAGCGCACCGGCAGCGAATTCAGCCATTCGATCTGTCCCGACTGCTACCAGCGCGTGGTAATTCCGCAGATCGAGGAGCTCAAGAAATCCACCAAGCGATGAACGAGCGCCTGCAGCGGCTCGAGGAGAAGATCGCTTACCTCGAGCGTCACGTGACGGAGCAGGACAAGGTCATGCTCGAGCTCAGCGACACGCTCACCAAACTCCGTCTCGAAGTCCGCCTGCTCCGCGAGCGTGCGGGCGGGTCGGGTCCGGCGGAAACCGATCTGCCCCAAAAAGACGAGCGTCCGCCGCATTACTGAGGCGGCGTCGTTGAGATCGGCGCTGGGGGTTGTTTTGCCACGAAGGACACGAAGCGCACGAAGACCCGGTCTAACTGCTTCGCGTGCTTGGCGGACTTCGCGGTAAACCTGGATTGGATCCCAATCCGTTTCACCGCGAAGCACGCAAGGGTCGCGAAGCCAGTCAGGTAATAGTCTTCGTGTGCTTCGTGCCCTTCGTGGCAAAACCCAACCCCGAAGCTCCCGACCGAGCCTAGAACGTGGCGGTGACTTCCTGCTGGTGGCCGGAGTCGATGGACTGCGCGCCGAGCGCGGTGCACTCGGTCTCGTCGTTCTTGAAGAGCTTGTACTTCACCGGGGCCGTGGCCTCGGCGCTTTCCCAGCGCCACTTGCCGATCGAGACAAACTGGAGGGGCACGCCCTTGTCCCAGGTCAGCCCGGGACCTTCGCCGCGGATGAAGAGGCGGTTGCCGATGCCGATGTAGGCCGTGACCAGAAGGCGGGTGGCGCCGTCGGCGGAGATTGCCTTCTCGGCGGGCTCGCTCGGGGCGACCTGGCTGAACTCGTCGACGGCCGGTGCTGCCGGCGCGGCTGGCGTGGGCTCGGCCATGGCGAGTTCGAGCGCGGGCGCGGCCTCGACCGGCTTCGGCTTGCGCGGGGCGCGCGGCTTCTTGGGCTTCGGCTCCTCCGCCGGAGCGGCCGGTGCGGCCGGCGTCTCCTCGGGCGCCGCGCGGAACGGGTCGGAGGTGTCGCGCGTCTTTGACTTGGGCTCCTCGGGCAGCGGCGTGTCGTCGCTCACGATCTCGGCGCGTCCGGTCGGCGTCGGGGCCGGTGCCGGCTCGCCGGCGTCCGGGGCCTTCGTCAGGAGCGCGTCGGGCATCGGCGGGATCGTGATCTCCTCCTCGGGCGGAATGGAGATGATGTTGCCGGTGAACGGGGCCATGGTCGGCGGGACGACCGGGAGAATGGGGGTGCCGACCTCGACCGGCTTGCCGGCGGCGGCGATGGCCGCCGCGCTCGCGCCCTCGCGGGCGAGCTGGGCCCAGCGGGCCTCGGCCTCGCTGAGGGCGGTCTTCAGGTTGGCGGTGTGGACCGCGAGCTTGGCCTCCAGGTCCGCCAGGGCTGCCTTGCTGCTCTCGGCGAGCTTGGCCTCGAGCGCGGTGAGCTGGGCGGCGCCGGCAGCGGCGAGCGCCTCGGGCGCCTTGGTGGCGGCGGCGAGGGACTTCTGGGCGGCGGCCTCGGCCTTGGCCAGCTCGGCGGCGGCCTGCTGGACCTTGGTCGCGGTGGCGGCGAGCTGCTCGCTCTCGACGGTGCGGAGGGCGATGAGTTCCTTCTTCAGTTCCTCACGCTCCTCGTCGCGCCCTGTGTCGATCTGCGCCTGGATCGCGGTGACCTTCTCCTGCAGCTTCTGCGGCAGCTGCTCGGCGGCCTTCAGGGTTTTCTGGCTGAGGTCGGCGATCGAATTGAGCCCCTGGGCGGCGATGCCGATCTGCTCGGCGGCGGTCGTGATGGTCGAGGCCAGCGCCTCGAGCGCACGCTGGCGGTCGTCGAGCGCCTCGTTCTTCTCGCGCTCGTAGTGCAGCAGGAGCGGAATGGTCCCGAGGATGGCGCCCGTGACGACGAGGGCCGTGATCGAGAGGATGGCGGTGGACGACAGCGGACCGGTGCTGCGGCTGGCGATGTACCAGGCGGCGAGCAGGAGAATCGCGTCAGTCAGGAAATAAATCCACTTGGGCAGTTTCGGAGACGAGGTGGAAGGCATCATGGGGGCGCCGCGGACTCAGTACCTGTGTGCGCCGCACCCGGCGGGTTTTCAACTCCGGAGTGGCCGGCCGGGCGGACATCGGCCGCGGTTTTTGCGTCGCCACGAGGCGGGGGATCGGATTGGGTCCCGCCCGGCCATGAGCTTCGCCCATTTTCTGCGCATCGAGCGGGAGGAACCGGGCGGTTCGCGGCACTACGTGGTGCACGCGAGCGACCCGAAGTTTTCCCTCGAGCTGGCGCCGGACCGGGAGGCGCCGGACCGCGTCGGCCGGGGCGTGATCAAGCGGATCTGCCTCCCGAATTCCTGGGCGGGCGACTACGGCAAGTACGCCAAGTGGATGGGCGCCGCGCAGGAGTTCTTCTCCCAGTCGTTCGACGAGCCCGTGTCCAAGCCCGAGGCCCGGCGGTTCAACACTTGAGGCTCAGGCCGGCGGCACGCGGCCGAACTTCGCGGCGAGGATTCCGCGCAGGCGCTCCCATTCCACGGGATTCAGGTCGTCCTTGCGGCCCGGCGCCACCTGCCGGTGGTCGGTCATCCAGTCGAGCGTCCAGCCGTACCGCGTCCAGCGCGGCTCGAGCCACTCCAGCGCCGACGCCAGCTGCGCCTCAGTGAGCGGCGCGCGGTAGGTGTCGCCGGCAAACGACAGGCCGAGCATGAAGGCGTTGCAGCCGGTCCGGCCGCGGAACGACGAGACGCCCGAGTGCCACGCCACGTGCTCGTCAGGCACGAGCGTGCAGCGCGTGCCGTCGGCGGCGATCACGCAGTGGTAACTGACCTTCTTCGCCGGATCCGTCATCAGCGCGATCGTCTCCTCGAACGTGATCACCGTGTGGTGGAACACGACCCCGCGGAGCTCGTGGGGCACCGTCGCGTCGCAATTAGGTGATGGGCGGGTGATCTCGGGATACATGGTGGAACAGGCGGGACGAGCCGGAGAGAATGTGATGCGAAGGAAGGCGGTCAGGGCGATCTCCGATCTCCCAACTCCGATCTCCGCGGCGGCTCAAAGCCGCCGCCACGCCATTCCCATCAGGGACATCAGGAGGCCGATCCGGATGGCGCCCTCGAGGGTGAGGACGACGAGCAGCCACTTGAGACCGCAGTTGCGGCGGATGCCGTAGCCGACGGCGGAGACGATGAGCAGCACGAGGCCGTAGACCCGGGTAAACGGCACAAACAGCAGCGCGAACTGCCAGACCCAGGCGGCGAGAATCAGGCCACTCCAGAAAAACGCGGTGACCTCGCTGAGCCCGAGTTTCCGCGGGTCGCCGTTCCGCGCGATCTGCTTGATCCCGACATACCGCTCGCTGATCACCAGCTGCCAGAGCTCGAACAGCAGGAAGATCGGCGCGGCGAGGATCAGCGGGGTCATGGCCGGTCCGAGGATTCAGCCTGACGACTGAGGCGTCGAGCCTGATGCACCGGCCCGCCAGAAGGCCACGAGCGCGGCCATCGCCACGAGGTGGTAGAGCACATTGTGGTTGAGCCAGCTCGTGACGTCCACAGCTGCGGCTTGGACGAGGCCGCTGATGATGGCCAATCCGATCCCGGCCAACAGCGGAACCGTCGGCAGGCTCGCGCCGCGCAACCGGTCCCACCCGAGGATCAGTAATCCAGCGACGAGCGCACCGAGCTGGTCTTGCACGGCCGGGAGGAACGAGTCCCGCGTGAAGGCGAACGCGAGAAAAACGGCGAACTTGGCGACGATGACCACGGTCACGATTCGGCGGTGTGAAGCCAGCACCGCGGCCGTCGCAAACGCGGCCAGCAGCGCGGCATCACTGAGCCCGATCGCCACCAGGGTGAGTTTCCAGAGAGTGGCGGCGACGGCAGGTGAGAGCATGGACCAAGTGGCGTGCCACGCGCCACCCACAGCGGCGCTCGCTGCGACGCCGGCAAAAAACCATGCGAGCGGCCGGGCCAGGGGGCGCGAATCGGCGCGCCGCGACCACAGGTGGTAGGCGAGGCCGCCGGCGAGGAGGGCCAGGGGGGCGTCGGACAGCGCGGTGGCCAGCTCCGCGTTCACGGCGGGCTACTTGCCGGCGTACCAGAAGGCGCGGCGCCAGTTGTGGCGGCGCAGGCGCTGCAGCAGCGCGGGCGTCATTGCCGGCAGGTCGCTCACGCCGCAGTTGGCGTCGGCCTGGTCGACGTTTCGGATGCCGGGGATCACCGTCGAGACGGCCGGGTGCTCGAGCACGAACTTAAGCGCGGCCTGCGCCATGCTGTAGCCGGAGTTCGAGATGTCCTTCCGGATCTCCTCCGCGCGGTGCACGGCCCGGGCGAGACGGTCGCCGGCGAAATAGTTGGCCCGGAAATCATCGGGCGGGAATTTCGACGTCTTGTTGAACTTGCCGGTCAGCACGCCCTCGTCGAACGGCACGCGCACGATGATGCCGACGCCGCACTCCTTCGCGACGTCCAGCAGCTCGGCCGCCGGCTCCTGCTCGAAGAGATTGTAGATCACCTGGACCGAGTCGACCCAGCCGCCACGCATCAGGTCGATGACGCTGTTCTGGTCGTGCTCCGGCGTCGACACGCCGACGAGTCCGACGAGTCCTTCCTTCTGGAGCTGGCGAAGCAGCTTGAACGGCGTGGGATTGCGGTTCCACGCGCGCGTCCACGTGTGCAGCTGGAGCAGGTCGATCTTGTCCGTGCCGAGATTGCGGAGCCGCTCCGCGACGTTTTCGCGCACGTAGGTCTCGCTGTAGCGGTCGTCCGCCTTTTCGTAAGGCGTCGGGGGCCACGGGCCGGCGGACGGCGGGGTCTTGGTGGCGACGAAGATCCGGCCCTTGCCGGCCGACTGTCCGGATCCGGTCGAGCGGGCCGCCTCGCGTTCGCGCAGCACCTGGCAGATCAGGCGTTCGCTGCGTCCGTTGCCGTAGCCGGCGGCGGTGTCGATGAAGTTACAGCCGAGGTCGAGCGCACGGTGCAGCGCGGCCAGCGAGTGGGCGTCGGCCTGCGCGCCCCACGCCCCGCCGATCGCCCACGCCCCAAAGCCGATTTCCGAGCATTCAAAACCACTTTTGCCAAAGGGGCGGTAGTGCATGGCGCGAAGCTAACAATTGGGACGGTTCGTGCAATGGAAGTTTGTGAGAGGAGGAAATGCCAGGGACCAAATGCCAAGAAAGGATCAGGTGCCAAGACTCAGGTATCAGGTGAGTCTGCGCGAGGCGCGCTGCCGGATTGTGACTTGGTTGTTTCTTCGCTCGGGACCTTTTTGGCGTTTGGACCCTGGCGTTTGGCGCTTCTCAAAGTCCCCAGTCACTTCCAAAGCACCAGTCCGGTAACACCCGCGACAGCCAGCAGCGCCCCGACGTAGTAGGTCAGGTGCGGCCGGGAACCCTCGAGGCGCGCGGCAAACGGGATCGTGAGCAGCGGCGCGGCGGCGACGATCGGCTGCACGATGCCGGCGGGGGTGGTGCGCAGCGCCCACTGGTAACTGGTCACGCCGAGCACCGGCCCGGTCAGGGCGTTGCCCAGCACCCACGGCCAGGCGCGACCCTGCGGTGGCTGTGGTCCCCGCTGGCGTCCCCGCAGTGCGAGGACAAAAATCGCGCCGAACAGCAGGCCGCCGAGACCGCGCTGGTAGGCGGCGGTACCGGGATCCACCAGTTGGTGCCACGCGCCCGCCGTGGCGAAGGCCTTGCGGCTGATCACGGCGCCGATGCCCTGGCCGAACGCCGACAGCACCGCCCAGCCCACGCCCTCGGCCCAGTCGGCCGGCGCCACGCGCGGCAGGCTGCGCGGGAGGAGCCCCAGGGTGATGCCACCCAGCGTCAGCGCACCGCAGGCCAGCTGGGTCGGCGACAGCCGCGTGCCGAGCCAGAGCCATTCCACGGTCGCGGCGATGATCGCGGAGCCGCACTGCACGATGAGCGTCGAGAGATTCGAACCGAGCCGCGGCAGCGACTGGAACATGGCCACGCCGCCCACGCCGAATCCGACCAGCCCTCCCACGAAGAACCACCAGAACGCCACGCCATCCAGGCCCAGCCCGAGTCCATGGGCCCACGCGCCGAGCAGCAGGACCGCCACCAGCAGCCGCCAGAAGTTAGCCTCGAGGCTCCCGAGCAGCAGCGCGGCCCGCCGGGCGAACACCGGGGTCAACGCGAAGCAGAACAGGGTGCCGAGGGCGCCGATCATGGATTCCACTCCAGGCCGAGGGTGAAAGCGCGCCCCGGGCCCGGCAGGAAGATACTGGTAGAAGCAGGAGCGCGGGCAAGATCGAGCACGCCCGCGGTGCTCGCCACGTGCACGCGGTCAAACAGGTTCCGCACCCCCGCGAATACCGTCACGCGCGGGTTCAGCGTCCAACCAACGCGGGCATGGGCGAGTCCGTAGCCGCCGTAGGTCAGCTTGCCGGCGTGGTCCACCGGGATCGGCCCTGCAATCCATGTCGTCTCGGCCGCGGCGAAGAATCCCCGGGGATGATCGTACCGCAGCTCGGCGCTGCCCGAGGCCGGCGGGGCGCCGGCGATGCGCCGGTTCTGATAGACCGGGTCGTCCACGAAGCGGAACCGGCCCAACGTGGCCGCGGCGGAAAGCGTAAGGCGCGACGGCGCGGTCCAGAGCCGCCAGCGGGCTCCGGTCTCGATGCCCTCGTGGCGTGTCGCCATGGCATTGACGGCTCCGCGGGGCAGGCCGGCAGCATCCGCGAGGCGAAGAATCTCGTTGCGCCAGGCGGCGCGGTAGACGGTGACATTCCACTCGACGGGTCCGGCGACACCGCGGGCGCCGAGTTCCCAGGTCACCGCCGATTGCGGCGACAGCGCGCGCGAAGCCAGCGTGAGGTTGGGATAGGTGCCTTGCACGGCGACGAGGTCGTCGAAGGTCGGCGGCTCAATTCCCCGGGATACGGCCGCGTGCAACGAGACCACCTGGTCGGGCGTCCACCGCAGGCCGAAGCGCGGCGAGTAGTCGTCGAACACCAGGGTCGTGTGCAGGGCCGGGGTCGGGCTGCGTCCGGTCAGCTCGCGCCGGCCGCGCAGTGCCGTCAGGCCGGCGCCGGCGGAAAGTGTGGGAGTGAGCGGCAGCACGTCCTCGAGGTTGAGGGCGAACGTCTCCGCGTGCGCCTCGTAGCGGGCGAACTCCGCGCCGCGCTGGCTGAGGACGTTGAGGTAGCGGTCGACGGTGTCGTCGCCGGACGTGAAGATCGCACGGGCGAGAAACTCGTGCTCGATTCCGCCCAGCGACAGGACGCGGGACGCGGTCGCGTGGCCGGTGACTGCGCGGGCGTCGAGCACCGACTCGCCGTTCGCCTGGAGCTGGTAGAAGTCGTCACGCAGGCGCAGCGCGGCGAAGCCGGCCGCGGCCTCGCCATCGTCGGTGGCGGCCTTCACCTGCGCGGCGGCGCGCACCACGGTGGAGTCGCGCCGGGGCTGGTCGCGTCCGACGGCGGCGGAGACCGACTCGGGCCGGGTCATGGCATCGGACAGTGTGAGCGGCCCGGGCACCTCGTACGTCGCGGCGGCCGCGTAGGCGGAAAGCTCGAGCCGCGCGGTCCGGGCGAGCGGCCGCTCCACCGCGGCCTGGATTGCGCCGCGATGCTGGCCGCTGTGGGCGCGATAGCCGTCGGCGGACTGGTAGGAGGCGGCGACGGCGGCGCCGGGGCGACGATACGCGGCCTGGGCGCGGAAGGTTCCGAAGTCTCCGCCGGTCGCGGCGAGCGCGGCGCCGGCGGGAGCGGCGGCGTCGAGCGTGGCGGCATTGAGCACCCCGCCGAGCACGGCCGGGGTGAGCGCCATGTGGAGCGTGCCGCGGTACACCTCGAGGCGGGGGAAGAGCTGCGGATCAAACAGCCCGGTGTGGAAGGAGCCGTCGGCGCGGGCGAGCGGCAGGCCGTCAACCAGCAGCGCGACCCCGCGGCTGGTGGGGGCGCTGTCGAGGCCCGAGCCGCGGACGGAAAAACGCGGCGGCTCGAAGCCGCCGAAACTCTCCTGCAGGATCAGGCCGGGAGTGCGCCGCAGCGCCTCGGCGAGCGTGGTGACGCCGCGGCCGGACCAGTCGGCGGCGGTCACGACGGACGACGGCCCGAGGGTGGACGCGAAGTAGTCGGTCCGGCCCGGCTGGAGCGTGCGGGGGACGGACTCGACGATGGTCCAGGGCGGGAGGACCTGCGGTGCCTCGCGCTGGGCGGCGGCGATGGGATCGTCGGCGCGGGCGGCGGGCGCGAGCAGCAGCACGGCCGCGAGCAGGAGGCGCGACCGGCGCGGAGGCGGGGAGCAGGAGGCCGGCGGGTGGATGGTGGGTCGGGGGCCCGGCGCCGGAGCAGCCGGGCCGCGCGGCCCACCCTCTACCGTTGCGGCCATGGTTTCAATCGCGGTCGGGCTACCGCTTGTACAGCGGCCGCGCGGTGTACTTGGTGTGGAGCAGCTCGTGGGCGCGCGGGCCGAGCGGCTTGCCGAGGAACTCCTCGTACAGCTTGATGACCTCCGGGTTCTCGTGGGAGTGCCGGATCTGCTTGTCGCGGTCGTCCTGGTAGATTCCCGCGATGCGGAGCTTTCGGCGCTCGTTGTCGACCCCGTAGGGCTGGCCGCCGCCGCCGATGCAGCCGCCGGGGCAGGCCATCACCTCGATGAAGTGATAGGGCGACTCCTGGCCGTGCTTGCGGGCCTCGCGGACGCGTTCGAGCACGGTCTCGACGTTGGCGAGGCCGTGGGCGACCGCGACGCGGACCTGCGCGCCGCCGACGTTGAGCGTGCCCTCCTTCACGCCGTTGAGGCCGCGGACGGACTCGACCTCGATCTTCTCCAGCTTCTGGCCGGTCGCGTAGAAGTAGGCGGTGCGGAGCGCCGCCTCCATCACGCCGCCGGTGGCGCCGAAGATGGTGCCGGCGCCGGTGTAGTCGCCGAGGATCGAGTCGGGCTCGGCGTCGGCGAGGTTGAGGAAGTCGATGCCGGACTGCTTGAGCATGCGGGCGAGCTCGCGGGTGGTGAGGGCGACGTCGACGTCCTTGAAGCCGGACGCGAACATCTCCTCGGTGCGGGACAGCTCGTACTTCTTCGCGGTGCAGGGCATGATCGACACCATGAACACCTTCGACGGGTCGAGCTTGAGCCGCTCGGCGTAGTAGGTCTTGGCGAGGACGCCGAGCATCTGCTGCGGGGACTTGGCCGTGGAGAAGTTGTCGATGAAGTCGTAGTGGCGCTTCTCCATGAAGTCGGTCCACGACGGGCAGCACGACGTGATGAGCGGGAGCGGGCCGCGCTTGTGCACGAAGCGCTCGAGGAACTCGGACGCCTCCTCGACGATGGTGACGTCGGCGGAGAAGTTCGTGTCGAACACCGCCTTGAAGCCGAGGCGCCGGAGCGCGGCGTAGAGCTTCTTGGTGAGGTTGGTGCCGGGGGGCAGGCCGAAGGCCTCGCCGACGGTGACGCGGACGGACGGGGCGATCTGGACGACGCAGATCTTCTCCTTGTCATGCAGGGCCTCCCAGACGGCGGGTGTCTCGTCGTTCTCGACGATGGCGCCGGTCGGGCAGTGCGCGGAGCACTGGCCGCACTTCACGCAGGGCGACTCGGCGAGGGTGATGTCGCCGGCGGGGGCCATGCGGGTGTTGATGCCGCGGTCGAGGAACGACAGGGCCCAGACATTCTGGACGTCCTGGCAGACCTGCACGCAGCGGCCGCACTTGATGCACTTGGTGAACTCGATGATGATCGAGCCGGTGGAGGCGTCGGCGGGGAGGTCCTTCACGTACCGCTTGATCGACTCCATCGGGATGTTGAAGTCGGCGGCCAGGGACTGGAGCTCGCACTCACCGTTGCGGCCGCAGGTCAGGCAGGCCTGCGGGTGGTTGGAGAGGATGAGCTCGAGCGTGGAGCGGCGAACGTCGACGATCTCGCGGTCGTGCGTCGTGATCTCCATTCCCTCCTCGAGGGGCGTGCAGCAGGCGCGGATGAGGCGGTTGCCGCCCTTGTTCCGGACGATGCAGATGCCGCACGCGGCGGTGGGAAGGAGGTCCTTGTGCTTGCAGAGCGTGGGGATCTTCACCTGGACGCGCCGGGCGGCGTCGAGGATGGAGGTGCCCTCGGGGACCTGGACTTCGATCTGGTTGATGCGCGCGGTGATCATGGCGTGGCCTCCTTCGGGAACGGTGAGCGGGACTTGCCGGCCGGGGCGGGGGCCGCGGCGGGCTCGGCGACGCGGGGCGGCGGGGCGCCGGACTTGCCGACCTTGCGGGCGTAGCTGGGCCCGCCCTCGATGAACGCCTGGTACTCCTCGCCGAAGTAGCGGAGGGTCGAGAGCACCGGGTTGGGCGCGGTCTGGCCGAGGCCGCAGAGCGACGCCTTCTGCATCGCGTGGCAGATCCGGTGGATCTGCGCGAGGTCGCTCGCGGCGCCGCGGCCGCGCGAGATCTTGTCGAGCACCTGGAGGAGCTGGTAGCCGCCGATGCGGCACGGGGCGCACTTGCCGCAGGACTCGTCGACACAGAAGCGGAGGTAGAACTTGGCCACCTCCACCATCGAGTCGGTCGTGTCCATCACGAGCATGCCGCCCGAGCCCATGATCGAGCCGAGCTGCTGCAGCGTCTCGTAGCTCACGGGCGTGTCGAGCAGGGGCGCCGGGATGACGCCGCCGGAGGGGCCGCCGGTCTGGACGGCCTTGATCTCCTTGCCGGCGAGCACGCCGCCGCAGACGTCGAAGACGATCTCGCGGAGCGTCGTGCCCATGGGCACCTCGACCAGCTGGGCGTTGCGGACCTTGCCGGTGACGGCGAAGACCTTGGTGCCCTTGGAGGTCGCGGTGCCGTGGCTGGCGAACCACGCGCCGCCCTGGAGCAGGATGGCCGGGACGATGGCGAGGGTCTCGACGTTGTTGATCGCGGTGGGCATGCCCCAGAGGCCGCGCACCGACGGGTAGGGCGGGCGGGGGCTCGGGCTGCCGCGCCGGCCCTCGATCGAGGCGATCAGGGCCGTCTCCTCGCCGCAGACAAACGCGCCGGCGCCGAGGCGGACCTTGGCGTCAAACGTGAAGTCGCTGCCGAGGATGTTCTTCCCGAGCAGGCCGCGCTCGCGGGCCTGCTCGATGGCGCGCTGCACGCGCTCGACGGCCTTCGGGTATTCCGCGCGGATGTAGAAGTAGCCCTTGCTCGCGCCCATCGCGTAGGCGGCGATCATCATGCCCTCGAGCACCGCATGCGGGTCGCTCTCCAGCACGCTGCGGTCCATGAACGCGCCGGGGTCGCCCTCGTCGCCGTTGCAGATCACGTAGCGCTGCGGCGCGGGCTGCGCCCGCGTCAGCTGCCACTTCATCCATGTCGGGAAGCCGGCGCCGCCGCGGCCGCGCAGCGCGCTCGTCTTCAGCTCCGCGATCACCTGCTCCGGCGTCAGGGTGAACAGCGCCTTCGTGATCGCCTGGTAGCCGTCGGCCCGGCGCAGGTAGTCGTCGAGGCTGTCCGGGTCCACCAGCCCGCAGTGCCGCAGGACGATGCGGACCTGCTTGTCGGGCGCGCGGAACAGGAGGTCGTCGAGGACCTTCCCGCCGGCCACCGAGTCGGCGACGATGCGCGCGACATCCGGGGCGAGGACGTTAGTGTACGTGACCGCCGACGGGAGCAGCTGCACGACGGCGCCCTCGTCATAGATGCCCATGTCGAAGGCCCGCACGACCTGCACCTTCTCGGCGAGGCCGCGGCGCTTCAGCTCCTCCTGGAGGGAAAACTGGAAGAACTCGGTCTTGTTGCCCCCGGCCGCGCTGGTGTCGCAGACGAGGATGTGCGTGACGGCGCCGGTGAGCGCGAGGCCGCGCTGGCGCGTGGCGATGACGTGGTCCTGGAGCAGGCGGCGCGCGCCGAAGTGCTCGGCGACGAGCTCGCCGGCGAGCTCGGGCTTGAGGCAGCCATATGTGACGCGCGGCATGCCCTTGGCCTGCACCTCGACGACGGGATCGGCGAACGAGTAGCCGACCGAGCCGGTGCGGAAGATCGTGAAGCCGCAGCGATGCGCGTCGCGGGCCTGCACGAGGGCGCCGTGGAGCGCCTCGGCGCCGGCGGCGATGCCACCCGTGTCGAGCTGGACGCGGATCCACTCGGCGGGATCGGCGACGGCTTGCTTGGCGAACTGGGCGAGGTCCTGGCGGGTGAGCGGGTTCATGCGACTTTCTCCTTCCGGGTCTTGAGCTCGGCCACATGGGCGGCGATGTCGGAGGTCTTGACGTGCCCGCAGGTCTTGCCGTCGACGACCATGGCGGGGGCCATGCCGCAGCAGCCGATGCAGCGGACGGTGTCGAAGTGGATCTGGCGGTCGGCCGTGGTCTGGCCCTCCGCGATGCCGAGCTGCGTGCGGAGCTCGTTGATGAGGTCGCCGGAACCCTTGAGGTAGCAGGCGGTGCCGTTGCAGACCGTGATGGTGTGCGCGCCGGGCGGCTGCAGCTTGAAGTAGTGGTAGAAGGTGATGACCTCGTAGATCCGGGCGAGCTTCACGCCGAGCTCACGCGACAGCTCCATCGCCACCTCGCGGGGCACGTAGCCGTGCTGGTTCTGGATGGCGTGGAGGATCATGATCAGGTTGCCCTCCTCGTTGCGCCAGTGGTTCACGTGCTGCTGCACGTCGCGGCGGATCGTCGAGTCGAGCTTGCCCTGGATCCGGCGCAGCCGCTCCAGCTTCACCTCGAGCAGCCGGGCAATCTCCTCGGAGATGTCGCGCGGGATGTACCCGTGCTTCTGCTCGACCTTCTCGAGCATTTCGATCAGCCCCGCTTCATCCACATGCTTCAGATCAGCGGCGCTGGCTTCGTTCCCAGGTGCGGTCGGTGGTGTTTTCATAATGGCTCGCCTTCGGCCTCGACTGTGGCGGGGCCCATGAAGTGCGTCCATTATGATAACTCATGTCATGCAGTCGTAAGGTCAGATTATCTAATGGATAATCGCTCCAAAAAACTCGTCGGTTCCGTGACTTAAACCGTTAAACACAAGAAAGACGGACTTTTTCACCAGCGCGTGCCAACCGTCACCGGTGGGCTTGCCAAGGCGGCTCGAAATCGCAGTTTCGCAACATGCCTACCCCAAAGCCGCTTAGCCGGCGCCAGTGGCTGCTGACCAGCGGCACGGCTCTCGCGGGGCTCGCCCTGTCGGCGCGCTTTCTCAACGAGGAAATGCGGGCGCAGGTGACGAACGAGCGGCTGCTGGCGGTGGCGCCGGTGCGTGCCCGGCTGTCGCTCAACGAGAATCCCCTGGGTCCGTCGCCCCTCGCGACCCAAGCCATGGTCCAGCACCTGCAGGGCGGCCGCGCCTCGCGTTATCCCTACGCCGAGACCAACGAGCTCACGAATCTCCTCGCCGCCAAGGAAGGCGTCCGGCCCGAGCAGATCGTGCTGGGCGTCGGCTCGGGCGAGATTCTCGAGACCGTCGGCCTGCACATCGGCCTGCTCAAGGGTGAGGTCATCTACGCGACGCCCGGGTATCTCCAGATGATCCGGGCCGTCGAGGCCGCCGGCGGCCGCGCGGTCGGCGTGCCCGTGAACGCCCGTCTCGAGCACGACCTGGACGCCATGGCGGCCCGGGCCGTCGCGCCGAACTCCGTCGTGTACGTGGCGAATCCCCACAATCCGACCGGCACCGCGGTGGCGGTCGACGCGCTGCGGGCCTTCGTCCGGGCGGTGGCGCCGAAGGCGCTCGTCTTCATTGACGAGGCGTACCTCGACTTTGCCGACGACGCGGCGCGCCACTCGGTCGTCGATCTGGTCCACGAGCAGGAGAACCTGGTCGTGGCGCGGACCTTCTCGAAGATCTACGGGCTGGCCGCCCTGCGTGTCGGCTACGGCGTGACGAATGTGCGGCTGGCGACGAAGCTGCGCAGCTACGGTCTCGGCACGCCGAACGGCCCGGGGATCGTGGGCGCGATCGCGAGCCTGCGGGACGAGGCCTACGTGGCGAAGATGCGGTCCCGGGTTGTGGCGGAGCGCGACCAGCTGGTCGCGCTGCTGCGCCGGCTCGGTCGGCGCTACGCCGAGCCGCAGACCAACTTTGTGTTCTTCCACACCGGCCGGCCGCACAAGGAGGTGTTCGACCGGATGCTGGCCGAGAGCGTCTCCATCGCGCGGGCTTTCCCGCCGATGCTTGACTGGGCGCGCATTTCGATCGGCACGCCGGAGGAGAACGAACTCGCGCGCACCTCGCTGCAGAAGGTGCTGGGCCCGGCCTAGCATCCGCGGCCCGGTCCGGCCGAACCCGCCGTCCGGCCCCGGTAATTGTCCGTTCGCCTGAATGCGGTTGGCGCGGCGTCCTGGCCCGCTATCGGGGTGGCATGACACGCCGCGAACTGCTCAAGTGGGGAATCGTGCTGGGAACTTCATCCTTGGTCGGCCGGAGCTGGGGCTCGACGGGCGCCCCGTCCCCGCGGCCGCTGCGCATCCTGATCCTCGGCGGCACCGGCTTCATCGGCCCGCACCAGGTGCGCTACGCGCTGGCGCGCGGGCACCGCGTGACGCTTTTCAGCCGGGGTCGTCATCCACAGGAGTGGCCGGCGACGGTCGAGGAACTGACCGGCGACCGCGAGGTCGGCAACCTCAAGGCGCTCGAGGGCCGCGAGTGGGATGTCTGCATCGACAACCCGACCAGCGTGCCGTCGTGGGTGCGCGACGCCGGGCGCGTGCTGGCCGGCCGCGTGAAGCACTACGTGTTCATCTCGACGATCTCCGCCCTGGCGGACACGAGCCGACCCGGGCTGGATGAAACGGCACCGCTTGCGACCTACTCGGGTGCCGACGCGATGGCGGAAACGCGGGCCACCCTGCTGGCCAATCTCGCCTTGTACGGGCCGCTGAAGGCGCGGTGCGAGCAGGAGGCGGAGAAACAGTTTCCCGGCCAGACGACCATTGTCCGGCCCACCTTGATCGCCGGGCCGGGCGACGAGACGGACCGGTTCACCTATTGGCCGGTGCGCGTGGCGCGCGGCGGAGAGGTGCTGGCGCCGCCGGCAGAGGACCCGGTGCAGATCATCGACGTGCGGGACCTGGCCGAGTGGACGATCCGCCTGGCCGAGGGCCGCGTGCTCGGCACCTTTCACGCGGCGGGTCCGGAACGCGAGCTTTCGGTCGGCGCGATGCTCGCGGCCGTGCGGACGGCGACCGGCTCGGACGCGAAGTTCGTGCACGCCGACGCGAAGTTTCTCGCGGAGCACGGGGTCGCGATGTGGAGCGATTTGCCGGCCTGGGTGCCCGGGACCGGCGAGACCGCGGGCTTCGCTCGCGTCAGCCACGCACGGGCCTCGCAGGCGGGACTGACGTTTCGACCCGTCGCGGAGACGGCTGCCGACACGCTTGCGTGGTACAAGGCCCAGCCGGAGGCGCGGCGCTCCAAGCTGCGGGCGGGCCTGACCGCGGAACGCGAGGCCGAGGCGCTGCGGGCCTGGCGGAAACTGCGCGGATAGGCGCTGGTCAGCCCTTGCCGCCGCCCTTGCGGGTGAAAACGGTGGCCGGCTCGTACAGCTGCGGCTTCGCCGCGTTGTCCCGCAACAGTCGCTGCATCGTCGCGGTATCCTTCACCTTATCGGGCACCAGTTCCTGGCGCACCCGGCGGAGCGTCAGCTGGCGGCCGTCCTCCGACAGCGACCACGCATAATAGACGTATTTGTGCGCGTCGGAGTTGAGGTCCTGCACGCTGATCATCGCCATCGCGCCAAGGTCGGAATGATAGGCGCGGTAAATGTCGCGGTCGATCGCCACGGCGTAGTGGGTGTCGTCCCACTTCCGCACGGTGATCACCTCGACCTTCTGCTCGTCCGGGTCGTAGTTGGCCCAGGTGCCGACCAGACGGGGGTCGACGGGACGGGTGGGCTCGGCCGTGATGGGAATATCATAGTCGCAACCGGCGAGGCACAGCAGCCCGGCCGCGAGCAAGGTGGGGAGGAGGGGTTTCATGGTGGCAAGGCAAGGGTTACGCGGGCTGGAGGACGGGCGCAACCGTCGGCCGGCCCACGCCCAGCGCCTGCAGGGCGGCACGCAGCGTGTCGAGGGCGGCGGCCGGCGGGTCGCCGAGGAGCGAGACCTGGAGCCAGTTGCGCGCGAGGAGGTGCGGGCTCCGAAAGTTGACGAGGATGCCGCGCTGCTCCAGCTCGGCGCCGATCGCGGCGGAGGCGAGCGGCAGCTCGAGCGCGAGGGTCACGATGCCCGGGCAGGAGAGCGCGTCCGGCGTCACGAGCGCGCAGCCGAGCGCGCGCAATCCCGCCCGCAGGGCCGCCGCGTTCGCGCGGATCCGCGCCATGCGCTCGGGCGTGGCGGCGCGCAGGGCCACCGCGAGGGCGTTGAGCAGGTTGGACGAATGGGTGTGCGGCACGCTGGCGTGGCTGGCCCAGTGGCCGAGGTCGAGGTAGCCCGCGATCTGCTCGGGGGCGGGCACGGGGTCGTAGTCGTGGAACACGAAGGCGAGGCCGGGATAGGCGGCGAGTCCCTTGCCGCTCGTGCCGGTGGCGAGGTGGACGCCGGAGAGATCGACCGGCACGACCCCGAGGGAGCTCACGCAGTCGGCGCAGAGGCGCAGGCCGCGGCGCGCGGCCAGCGCTGCCAGGTCGGGCAGCGGGTTGAGCATGCCGGTCGAGGTCTCGTGGTGCACGCACCAGATCCAGCCGCCGCGCGGCAGGCGGGCGGCGAAGCGGTCGACCTGGCGGAGGTCGAGCGGCTCGCCCCACGGCAGCTTCAGCGTGTCGAACTGCAGCCGCGCGCGCCGGGCCTCGGTGGCGAGGCGCTCGCCGAACTCGCCGTTGGCGAGGACGAGCCCGGTGGCAGGACGCAGCGCCAGCTGCGCCGCCACGACCGCGGTCGCCAGCGACGCGGAGCCCGGCATCACCTGCACGTGGCGCGCGCCGGCCAGCTCGCCGAGGCGCCGCCGCACGTCGGCCATCAGGGCCAGGAAAGCCGGGCCGCGGTGGGACAGCGCCGGCGCCGCGAGGGCCGCGTCCACCTCCGGCGTCGTGCAGACGGGGCCGGGCAGCAGGTTGATCGAGCTCCGGGTCGCGGCGCGGCGCCGCGCCGGGCTGCGATCGAGGGTCAGGCCGTAGCTCTCCAACGTGAGGTACATCGGCTGGTACGGCGCGGCCGCGGTGCCGACCAGCGGCCCGAATGGGATGAAGCCCAGGTGACGGTAGAGCTTGAGCTGGCGGGTCGTGCCGGAGATCACGGCGAGATCGTGGCCCGCCTCGCGGCAGACGCGCGCGGCGAACTCGAACAGCGCGGCGAACAGTCGGGTCTGGCGGTGGCCGGGCGCCACGGCCAGCAGGCGCACCTCGACGGGATGGCGGCCCGGCGGCAGATGCTGGTCCAGCTGGGGAATCTTGGCGTCGAGCGAGAACGGCCGCTGGCTCCGCAGCGCGAGCATGGCGGCCAGATGCCGGCCCTCGAGGGCGATGAGGTAGCGGTTCTCCGCGTGGAAACGGTCGACGAGGCGGCCGTCCGGGTTGCGGTCGTGCTGCGGAATCTCCTCGACGAACGTCTGGTAGTTGAGGCGGTGGATGGCCTCGAATTCCCAGGGCTGGTCGGCGACCTTCAGTTCCAGCGGGAGAGTCGGATTCATGGCGGATCGGGGGAGGGGGAGGCGCCGTTGGCCAGCTCGGCGCGAAGGTTCTCGCGGTGCGCGAAGATCACGAGGCCGGAGAGCGGCGCGAGCAGCAGGATTTCCGGCAGCGGGTGGCCGCAGGCGGCGGCGAGGATGGGACTGAGCGCGAAGGCGCTGACGGCGCTGAGCGTGAAGCGGCGCGTCGCCGCGACCAGGAGGCCGCACGCGCCGAGCATCAGGCCCGCCACCGTCGGATCGAAGACCAGCAGCGCGCCGTACGACGTGGCCACGCCCTTGCCGCCGCGGAAGCCGAGCTGAACGGGCCAGTTGTGGCCGGCGGTGACGGCGATCGCGACCAGCGCGGCCGCCAGTTCGTCCCACCCGAGCAGCCGGGCGGCAGCGACGGCCAGCGCGCCCTTGCCCATGTCGCCGAGCACGGTGCAACCGAAGCCCCAGGGACCGAGGAGACGGCTGACGTTCTTCGCCCCGGCGTTGCCGCTCCCGGTCGCGCGCAGGTCCTGGCCGGTGCGCCACCGAACAAGATAATAGCCGGTGTTCAGGCAGCCGAGGACGTAGGCGCCCAGCACGCCGCCCAGCTGCGGCCAACCGAAGGCGAGGGAGGGAACCATCGCGCTCATTGCACCGGCCATTCTACCGCCATTCGGGCCGGCGGGCCCAATTGATAAAACCAATGCCGCCAATCGATGCGCAGTGAAGGACGTTGCCAGAGGGCGCGCGGACCCCGTTACTCCTCTGGTGCCCATGAACATCCATCATCTGGAGCTGTTCTACTACGTGGCACGTCACGGGGGCATTAGTCGCGCGGTCCGGCACATGCCGTACGGCATCCAGCAACCGGCGGTGAGCGCCCAGGTCCTGCGGCTGGAGGAGGACCTCGGCGTGAAGCTGTTCGAGCGCCAGCCGTTCCGGCTGACCGAGGCCGGCCAGGAGCTTCTGGCCTTCATTCGTCCATTCTTCGACAACCTCGACGCGGTGGGCGTGCGGCTGCGGTCGCGGCTGACCCCGCAGCTGCGGATCGGCGCGTCGGAGGTGGTGCTGCGCGACTACCTGCCGGTCGTCACGCAGCAGCTCCGGAAACTCCACCCGGACCTGCGCCTGGGGCTGCGCTCGGGGTTCCAGCCGGAGCTTGAGGCCTGGCTCGCGGACCGGGAGATCGACCTGGCCATCGTGCCGCTGCGCTCCCGGCCGCCGGCCGGCGTGCAGACGCTGAAGCTCATGCGCCTCCCGCTCGTGCTGCTGGTGCCGCGCCGGCTGAAAATCTCCTCCCCGGAGGAACTGTGGCGCGACGGCCGGCCCCAGCCGCAGCTGATCAGCCTGCCGGCGACGGAGACCCTGACCATCCTCTTCCAGAAGGGCCTCAAGCGTCACGGCGTCACGTGGCCGGTCGGGATCGAGGCCAGCTCGATGGAGCTCATCACGCGCTACGTTGCGAACGGCGACGGCGTCGGAGTGAGCGTCCTGGTGCCGCATGTCGTGCGGCACCCGCGGGTGAAGATCCTGCCGCTCGAAGGCTTTGCGCCGGTCGAGGTGGCGGCGCTGTGGACCGGCGAGGCCGCGCCGCTGCTGCGCACGATGCTCGACGAGGCGCAGCGCTACATCCGCGAGAACTGGCCGAATGCGGCGCTGCCCGAGCAGCGGCCGAAGCTGGGCTAGGGACGGCTGGGCGCGGCGAAAAAGAAAAGGGCGGGCCTGGCGGCCCGCCCTTGAAGGTGAAACGTGCGGCTGGGCTCAGGACTTGGTGGCCGCCTCGTCGGGAATCCGCATCGCGTAGAAGCTGCGGTAGACGAAGACCAGCGCGACCGCGAAGAAGAACAGGCCGATGCCCGTCTTGAGGTGCTGGTTGGTCATGGTCACGGCGATCTCGACGGCGAGGAGGCCGA
>CAYYGV010000052.1:0-24057 GCA_964471615.1 uncultured Opitutaceae bacterium | reverse complement strand
CGACCTTCGCGTTGCGCTGCTCGCGCAGGTAGTCGCAGGCCGCCTCGATGTTCTCGGCGGCGCAGCCCAGCGAGAGGAAGACCGTGTCGGCGTCATCGGTCTTGTACTCCGACAGCAGCCCGTAGTGTCGACCCGTCAGGTGGCCGAACTCGGCGTAGGCCTGCTCGAGGAAGCCAAGGATCGGCTCGTTGAAATTGTTCCGGCGCGCGACCACGCCGTTCATGTGGTGCTCCTGGTTCTGCACCGGGCCGAGCAGGACCGGGTTCTTCAGGTCCATCATCTGCGGCAGGCGGCGGCGCTTCGGGCCGAACAGCTCGCGCTGGGCCGGCGTCGGGCAGTCGATCACGTCGTCCGGCGCCCCAAGGAACTCGCGCAGCAGCTCCGCCTCCGGAGCGAGGTACATGCGCTCCGAGTGCGTCGTGAGCATGCCGTCCTGGATGTTCATGCCCGGGTTGAGCGCGAGTTCGTTGACCTTGCGGAGGATGACCGCCTGGTCGGCTGCCTGCTGGGCATCCTTCGCCATCAGCATCGTCCAGCCCGTGTCGAGCGCGCCGTAGAAGTCGTCGTGGCCGCAGTGCACGTTCAGCGCGTGCTTCGTCAGCGCGCGGGCGCCGATCTCGAGCACCATCGTCGAGAGCTTCCCCGGCGCGTGGTAGTACTGCTCCATCGCATAGGCGATGCCCTGGCCCGAGGTGAAGTTCACCGTGCGGCGGCCCTGCACCGCGTAGGCGGTCGCGCCGCCCTGCGCCGCGTGCTCGCCCTCGGTCTCCACCGCCACCTTCTGCGCGCCCCACACGTTCAGCTCACCCTGCGCGTACGACTGCTGGTAGATCTCGCCGCCCTCGGTCGAGGGGGTGATCGGATAGAACACGCCGCCCTCCGTGACGCGCGTCTCGACGTACTGGGTCACCAGCTGGTTGCCGTTGCAGGTCACGCGGACGCCGGGGTATTTCGGGCGGACGGCGGAGGCGGCGGATTTCGGGGCGGGGGTGTGCTGGCCGGTGACGGTTTTGCTCATGGAGAAAGGGGCTAAACGCTGACGGTCGGGGTGAAAGGGGATCAGCCGAAAGAACGGTGAGCCGAAAGTGATGGCGGCTTTCCGGGCGGGTTCAAAGGAAAAGACGCGACCGGCAAACGGAGCGTCCGACCCCAACGTAACGTTGATTTTTCACCGCGCCAGCAGCCGGTCGCGATTGCGCGGCGAGCCCGTATCGGCCTCCGAGTTGATCCCCTCAGCCTCCTCACGTCGGCTGCTACCAGAACCACGGTAGCAGCCGACGTGAGGAGGCTGGAATCCCGCGACGTCGGCCGGCCTCCAGACCAGTCCCGGCGACCGGTTCAACCCTGGAAGAACTTCAGCGTCCGCCGCAGCGACGCGACCAGGACGTCAATCTCCTCGGCCGTGTTGTAGAGGTAGAAGCTCGCGCGCGTGGTGCTGGCGAGGCCGAGCTTGCGCATCAGGGGCTGGTTGCAGTGGTGGCCGCCGCGCAGCGCCACGCCGTCCTCGTCCGCGAAGGTCACGACGTCGTGCGCGTGCACGCCCTCGAACGCGAAGCTCACGAGCCCGCCGCGCTCCCCGGCCGGACCGATGATCCGGATGCCCGGCAGCTCGGCGAGCCGCGCGTATGCGAGCTGCGCCAGCCGGTGATCATGCTGCTCGATGCGGGCGCGGCCCAGCGCGTCCAGGTAGTCGCACGCCACGCCGAGGCCGATCGCGTCCGCCACGTTCGGCGTGCCCGCCTCGAAGCGCTCCGGCGCGGGCTTCCAGCGCGCGCCGTCAAAGTCGACGCTCACCACCATGCCGCCGCCCGTCTCGGTCGGCGCCAGCTGGTCGAGCAGCGCCCGGCGGCCGTACAGCACGCCGATGCCGGTCGGGCCGCACATCTTGTGGCCCGAGAAGGCGAGGAAGTCGCAGCCGAGCGCGGCCACGTCGAGCGGCGCGTGGCCGATTGACTGCGCGGCGTCGATCACCGTCACCGCGCCGACCGCCCGCGCACGGCGGCACAGCTCGGCCACCGGGTTGATCGTCGCCAGCGTATTTGAGATGTGCGTGAACGCGAAGACCTTCACCTGGGGCGTGAGCAGCTGGTCCAGCGCCGCGAGGTCGAGCCCGCCCTCGGCGTTGGCGCCGAGCACCGGCACGTACCGCAGCGTCGCGCCGCTCGCGCGGGCCGCCTGCTGCCAGGGCACGAGGTTGGAATGGTGCTCCATCTCGGTCGTGAGGATCACGTCGCCCGCCTTCAATTTCCCGGCGTAGCTGCGGGCCACGACGTTGATGCTCTCGGTCGTGCCGCGCGTGAAGATGACCTCGGCCGGGTCGGCCGCGCCGATGAACTTCGCCACCCGGGCCCGCGCCCCCTCGTAGGCGTCCGTCGCCCGCATCGACAGGGCGTGCAGCCCGCGGTGCACGTTGCTGTTGTCGCGCTCGTAGTAGCGCACCAGCGCGTCAATCACCGCCCGCGGCTTCTGCGACGTGGCGCCGTTGTCGAGATACACCAGCGGCTTGCCGTTCACCTGCTGGTGCAGAATCGGAAAGTCGGCGCGGACATTTTCCCAGGAAGGCATGGTGGACTTTGGTCGAAGGACTCAGGTCGAAAGTCGAAGGTCGGGGAATGGCCTTGGGCGGCGGGTCAGTGGCGGGGTCGGCTTGTTACTTGGATCCTGGCCCCTGTTACTTGAGGCCGCGCGCGGCCTCAGTCCGTGTGACTCTCCGTGGTGGCGGGCGCGGCGTCGCCCTTGAGCGCGTTGAGCGCGGCATGCCAGCCGAGGGTCGCGCACTTGATGCGGGCGGGAAACGCGTGCACGCCGGCGAACGCCGCGATGTCGCTGATCTCCTCGGGCTGCTTCCCGGTGGTCACGATCTCGTGGAACGTCCGGTACAGCGCCTCGGCCTCGGCGGCGGTCTTGCCCTTGAGCTGGGTGGTCATGAGCGACGCGCTCGCCTGCGAGATCGCGCAGCCCGAGCCGTCGAACGAGATGTCGGCGATCCGGTCGCCGTCCAGCCGCAGGTACACGCTGCACTGGTCGCCGCAGCTCGGGTTGTCGCCGTGCGCGACCCGGTTGGCCGTCGGCAGCTTGCCGCGGTTCCGCGGGCGGCGGTTGTGGTCGAGGATGACCTGCTGGTAGAGTTCGGTGAGCTCGGCGGACATGGACGGGAGCCATATTGGTTACCGGCTTTGGCGGATTGGCAACTGTGACGTGCGGCATGGCGCCCGACCGGGCCGTAGTTCTTTCGGCGTAATCGTTGGCTGCGTCCGCCGGACGCTTGCCCCGGCAGTCGCCACGGACCATGGTGGGCGGTACCCTGCCTTGCCCCATGACCGCCACCCCGCACCTGCTGACCGGCTCGGGCCTCACGCTGGCCGCCATTCGTGAACTGCGCCGTCACCCGGTGGACCTCGCCGCCGCGGCCCGGGAGCGCGTGGTTGCGTCGCGCGCGATCGTGGACCGCCTGCAGGCCGGCGAGCACTCGTATTACGGGATCAACACCGGCTTCGGCGCGCTGGCAAACACCCGCATCGCGGCCGCGGACATCGAGAAGCTCCAGGAGAACCTGATCCTCAGCCACGCGGTCGGGGTGGGCGAGGAGATCAATCCCGAGCTCGTGCAGCTCATGCTCCTGCTGAAGGCGAACGCGCTCGCCCTCGGCCTGTCGGGCGTGCGGCCGGTGCTCGTCGAGTACCTGCTCCGCTTCTACAACGCCGGCCTCAGCCCGGTGGTCTATGCGCAGGGCTCGCTCGGCGCCTCGGGCGACCTCGCGCCGCTGGCGCATCTCACGCTCGCCCTCCTCGGGCTGGGCGAGGTCTGGATGGACGGCGTCAAGCGCGCGGCGCCGGTCGCGCTGGAGTCCCTCGGCCTCGCGCCGTTGCGGCTGCGCTCGAAGGAGGGCCTTGCACTCATCAACGGCACGCAGTTCATGGCCGCGCACGCGGTGCACGCCCTGCTGCGGATCGAGGACCTGCTGCGGCACGCGGACCTCGTCGCGGCCCTGACCCTGGAGGCCATGCGCGGCAGCGCCACGCCGTTCGACCCGCGCATCCACGCCGCGCGGCCGCATCCGGGCCAGGCCGAGGTGGCCGACAATGTCCGCCGGCTGCTTGCGGGCTCCGAGATCCTCCCGTCCCACCTCAACTGCGGCAAGGTCCAGGACCCGTACTCGCTGCGCTGCGTGCCGCAGGTCCACGGCGCGGCCCGCGACGCGGTGCGCGCCGCGCGCGCGGTGGCCGAGACGGAGATCAACTCGGTCACCGACAATCCGCTGGTGTTCCCGAACGGCGACGTCGTGAGCGGCGGCAATTTCCACGGCGAGCCGCTCGCGTTCGCCCTCGACTTCCTCGCCATCGCCACCGCCGAGATCGCGTCGATCTCCGAGCGGCGCCTCTACCTCCTGCTCGGCGGCGACACGATGGGCGACAAGAAGCTCCCGAAGCTGCTGATGAGCGACACCGGCCTGAACAGCGGGTTCATGCTGCCCCAGTACGCGGCGGCGGCGCTGGTGTCGGAGAACAAGATCCTCGCGCACCCGGCGTCGGTCGACTCGATCCCCAGCTCCCTCGGCCAGGAGGACCACGTTTCAATGGGCGCGACGGCGGCGACGAAGCTGCTCCGGGTCGTGGCCAACACCGAGACCGTGCTCGCGATCGAGTTGATGAGCGCGGCGCAGGCGCTCGACTTCATCCATCCGCTCAAGGCCGGACGCGGCCTCGAGGCGGCCCACGCCGAGGTCCGCCGCCATCTTGCCTTCGCCGAGGCGGACCGGCTCTTCCATAACGACATCCAGACCTCGCTCGAACTACTCCGCAGCGGCGCGCTCCTGACCGCCGCCGAGGCCGAGAGCGGCCCGCTCGTGTGAGCGGGATCACGATGAGGTTTTCACAGGAGGTAACGGAGGGAACGGAGCCGGACCGCATCCCATCGGACCGGGCTCAGGCTTGTTCAGGCTAGGGTAGCTCCGATCACCCACCTCCGCGTCCTCCGTTACCTCCTGTGAGAACTGCTTTCCTTTCATGAAATCTTCTCCTGTTTACCGCGCGCCGCGCGGCCCCGAGCGCACCTGCCAGACTTGGGCCGCCGAGGCGGCGATGCGCATGCTGCTGAACAACCTCGATCCCGAGGTGGCCGAGCGTCCGCGCGACCTGGTGGTCTACGGCGGCCGCGGCAAGGCCGCCCGCAACCCGGCCAGCCTCGCCGCCATCCTCGCGGCGCTGCCGAAGCTCGCGCCCGACGAGACCCTGCTGGTGCAGTCCGGCAAGCCCGTCGGCATCGTGCGCACGCATCCCGACGCGCCGCGCGTGCTGCTCGCCAACAGCAACCTGGTCCCGAAGTGGGCCACGCAGGAGGTGTTCGACGACCTCGAGCGCCGCGGCCTGATGATGTACGGGCAGATGACCGCCGGCTCGTGGATCTACATCGGCACCCAGGGCATCCTCCAGGGCACCTACGAGACTTTCGCCGAGGCCGGCCGGCAGCATTTCGGCGGCGACCTCGCGGGCCGGCTGTGCGTGACCGGCGGCTGCGGCGGCATGGGCGGCGCGCAGCCCCTCGCGGTCACGATGGCCGGAGGCACGTGCCTGATCGCCGACGTCGATGTCTCCCGCCTCCGGAAGCGGGTGCATGATCGCTACCTCGACGAAATCGCGCCGGACCTCGACACCGCCGTCGACCGGGCCGTGGCCGCGGCGGCGCGCCGGGACGCGCGGAGCATTGGCGTGGTGGCGAACATCACGGACCTGCTCGAGCGCCTGCTCGCGCGGCGGGTGCGCGTCGACATGCTGACCGACCAGACCAGCGCGCACGATCCGCTCGTCGGCTATGTGCCCGTCGGCTATACGCTCCGGGAGGCGGCGGCGCTGCGGAAAAAGGACCCGGCGAAATACCAGCGGCTCTCGCTCGCCTCGATGGCCCGCCACGTCCGCGCCATGCTGGCCCTGCAGCGCCGCGGGGCGAAGACCTTCGATTACGGCAACAATCTCCGGCAGCACGCGTTCGACCAGGGCGTGAAGCGGGCGTTCGATTTCCCGGGATTCGTGCCCGCCTACATCCGGCCGCAGTTCTGTCTCGGCCGCGGCCCGTTCCGCTGGGTCGCGCTGTCCGGCGATCCCGCCGACATCTTCGCCACCGACCGGGCGCTGATGGAGCTGTTTCCCCACGACGCCGGCCTCCACCGCTGGCTGAAGCTGGCCGGCGAGCGCGTCGCGTTCCAGGGACTGCCGGCGCGCATCTGCTGGCTCGGCCTCGGCGAGCGCCACCGCGCCGGCCTGCTCTTCAACCAGATGGTGGCCGACGGCCGCGTGCGGGCGCCCATCGTGATCGGCCGCGACCACCTCGACTGCGGCTCGGTCGCGAGCCCGAACCGCGAGACCGAGGCGATGCGGGATGGCTCCGATGCCGTCAGCGACTGGGCTATCCTCAACGCCATGGTCAACGTCGCCAGCGGCGCCTCGTGGGTGAGTTTCCACCACGGCGGCGGGGTGGGCATCGGCTACAGCCAGCATGCCGGCCAGGTGATCGTCGCCGACGGCACGCCCGACGCCGCCCGGCGCCTTGAGCGCGTGCTGACCAACGACCCGATGATGGGCGTGTTCCGCCACGTCGACGCCGGCTACGATCTCGCCCGCGAGTGCGCGCAGCGCCTGGCGGTGCCGATTCCGATGGGCAGCGGCAATCGCCGCAAGGTCCGGTCATGATCGCGCGCGTGGCCAACCCGTCACGGCGCGGGAACGTGCTCGCTCCTTCTCGCGCGGGCCTTCAAACCTGAAGGCGATGGCGGACCGGGTTCTTACCACCAAGAGCACGAAGCGCACGAAGGCCGTATCGTGGTCTTCGCGGCCGCGGCGGTCTTCGCGGTTAGACCGGGCTGGATCCCGATACTTTTCACCGCGAAGCACGCTACGACCGCCAAGGTTTGATGGTTGGTCCGGGTTGAGGACCTGCGCTTGAAGACCCGGCCTCCATTGTCCGATCCCACACCATGAAAACGGTGCCCCATACCCGTCCCGGCCGCTGGCCAAGACCGATTTCGGCTGCGCGGTTTGCCGCAACGATCCGTCGCGACTCGCCCCGCGGGTG
The DNA here is from genome assembly GCA_964471615.1 of uncultured Opitutaceae bacterium. Lineage (GTDB taxonomy): Bacteria > Verrucomicrobiota > Verrucomicrobiia > Opitutales > Opitutaceae > Opi-474. The sequence goes on along the minus strand of CAYYGV010000052.1, from coordinate 16,989 downwards.
TGCGGTGGCGCTGCTGGGGCTGCCGGATGACACCGGCGTGAAACTGAACGGCGGCCGGCCCGGCGCGGCCGGCGGGCCGACGGCATTTCGCGCGGCACTGGCGCGCTACGGCGTGGCGGACCCGGCGGGCAATCCCTGGCCGGTCGTGTTTGACGCGGGTGACGTGACGCCGGGCCGCACGCTTGAGGCGACGCACGCGCGCGTGACCGCGGCCGCGGGCGCGCTGCTCGACGCCGGCCTGCTGCCCATCGCGATCGGGGGCGGACACGACCTGACGTTTCCCTTTGTCCGCGCGGTGGCCGCCCGGTACCCGAAGCTGGGTGGGATCTACTTCGACGCGCACCTCGACGTGCGCGAGACCGCCGGTTCGGGCATGCCGTTTCGCCGTCTCATCGAGGATTGCGGCGTGGCGGCCCTCCAGCTCCACGGCTTCCGGCCGCCGGTGAATTCGCGCGAGCACTATGCGTGGTTCCGCGCGCACGGCGGGACGGTCGCCCCGGCCGGCGGCCGCGTGACGCTGCCGCGGGGACGGAATCTGTTCGCGAGCTTCGACCTCGACGTCCTCGACGCCGCCCACGCACCAGGCGTCAGCGCGTTGAATCCGGCGGGCTGGACCGTGCGCGAGGCGGAGACCTGGGTCCGGGCCTGCGGCGCCGACCCGCGCGTGCGGTGTTTCGACCTGATGGAACTCAACCCGCGGTTTGACGTCGACGGCCGCACGGCGCGGGTCGCGGCCCACCTGTTTCTCGCCTTCCTGTCCGGGTTCGTCGAGCGATGAGCCTCCTGATCCGCAACGCCCGTCTGCTCACGCTGGCCTCGCCTGAGGCCTGCGGCCGACCGCGCCGGGGCAAGGCGTTGGGCGATCTCGGAATCATCCCGCACGGTGAGGTGCTGGTGGTGGACGACCGCATTGCCGCCGTCGGCGAAAAGGTCGACGCCCCGGCCGACGCCGAGGTGATCGACGCCAACGGGCGGGTGCTCCTGCCGGGCTTCGTCGACTGCCACACCCACGCGTGCTGGGCCGGCGACCGTCTGGCCGAATGGGAGCAGAAGCTCCGCGGCGTGCCGTACCTGGAGATTCTCAAGCAGGGCGGAGGCATTCACTCCACGGTGCGGGCGGTGCGCGAGGCGACCCAGAAGCAGCTCGCGTCCGGCCTGCGCGACCGCCTGCAGGCGATGCTGCGCGAGGGCACCACGACCGTGGAGGTGAAGAGCGGCTACGGGCTCTCGACCGAGGCCGAGCTGAAGATGCTGCGGGCGATCCGTCGCGCCGCGTCCGAGTGGGGCGGGACCGTCGTGCCGACGGCGCTGCTGGGTCACGCGTTCGAGGTCGAGCTCGACGACTACGCCCGGATGGTGGTGAAGGAGATGCTGCCCGAGATCTCGCGCGAGTTTCCCGATGTCGCGGTGGACGCGTTCTGCGAGCAGAACGCCTGGAGCGTCGAGGCCTGCGTGAAACTGTTCGAGAAGGCCCGCAAGCATCACCCGATCCGCGTGCACACCGACCAGTTCACCTCGCTGGGAATGGTGCCGGAGGCCATCCGGATGTTCGCCCGCAGCGCCGACCATCTGGAGGCGGCGACGAAAAAGGACCTCGTCGCGCTGGCCGCGTCCGAGACCATCGGCGTCATCCTGCCGGCGACCGGCTTCCACACCGACCAGCGCTATGCCCGCGCGGGTTTCTTCGTGGACCAGGGCGGTGCGGTGGCGCTCGCGACCAACTGCAACCCGGGCACGGCGCCGACGCACTCGATGCCGCTGGCCATCGCGCTGGCGGTGCGGTTCTGCGGCCTGACGCCGGCCGAGGCGATCGTGGCGGCGACGGTGAACGCCGCGGCCGTCCTGGGCCTGGGCGACCGGGGCCGGATCGAGGCCGGGCTCCGGGCTGACCTCATCCTGCTGCACCACAAGGACGAGCGGCAGCTGGCATACGAGCTGGGCGGCAACCCGGTGGAACTGGTGATCTGCGGCGGACGGAAAGTCTGACGCCCGGGGACCGTTTTCCCTTTGCCTGCGCCGCGGCCGGTGCGTATCGCCGGTGACGTGTCACTCGCGTGCTTTCTCGGGCAGGACTTGGTGGTGGCGTTGGGCCGGCTCAACGCGGACCACGTGCTCGGGCCGTGGCGCGGCACGCGTCCGCCGGAGCGGCGGCGCCGGATGAAGTTCGCCCCGGTGCTCTACGGCGAGGATCACGCGCACGAGCACTCCGAGCTGTGCCTGCTGCTGGAGGGCCGGTGCCGCTTCAGCTACGACCACGGCGGCAGCGTACTGGAGGCGGGCGACCTCGTGGTGTGCCCGGCCCGCCTGCCGCACGCGGAGGCCTATGTCCGGCCGGGTGGCGGCTACCGACTCGCGTGGTGGAGCCTCAACGAGGCGGAACCGCGCCTGCACGTCACCCGCTACGCCCGCCGCGGCGGCTTCCGCATGGAACATCTCATGGACCTCGCGCTGCTGCCGGCCGACGCCCGCGGCCGCCTCGCCACGCTGCGCGAGCAGGTCGCCGGTCCGCGGCCGCCGCCGGTGGGCGTGCTGCGCGAGGCGCTGCTGACGCTCACCCTGGCGCTCTACCGGCGGGTGCTCGACGGCGGCGAGGCCCAGCTCGACAGCCGGGCGCAGCTCGTGCGCGGGGCGGCGGACTTTGTGCGGGCGCAGGCGGGCAGAGCCCTGACCCTCGCCGAGGTGGCGCGGGCGGCCCAAGTGTCGCCGAACTACCTGACGGGATTGTTCCGCGCCGAGACCGGCACCTCTCTGGGTCGGTTCATCCTCGCTGAGCGCGTCGCTCTCGCGCAGCGCCGCCTCCGCCAGCCGGGCGCCACCGTGAAGGCCGTCGCGCTCGACCTCGGCTTCGCCGATCCGTTCACCTTCAGCCGCGCCTTCAAGCGCGTCACCGGCCGCGCGCCCACTGCCTGGCAGTCCGCCCGCCGTCCCGCCTGAGGTCGGCGCCCCGATCGCCGGTGGGGCGGGTGGAAGATTGGACATGGATTCGGAAGGGCGGACATTCCCGGAAGGGGCCGGGTGTGGTAGGGTGGGGACATGAGCACCGTCGTCGCCCCCGCCGCATCGAAGCTCGCCCTCCTGGGCGGCACCCCCGTTGGCAAGATCAGCTACCCGAAGTTCCCGACCTTCACCGAGGAGGCGGTCCAGCGCGCGGCCGACGTGCTGCGCGCCGGCAAGCTGTTCGGCCTCGGCCGCTCGCACTCGCCCGAGATCGCCGAGGCGGAGGAGGTCATCTCCCGCTACCACGGCGGCCGCCACATCCTCGCCACGGCGTCGGGTCACGGCGCGCTCCAGTCGGCGCTGGCCGGCCTGGAGATCTGCTGCGGCGACGAGGTGATCACCACGCCCTACACCTGGGGCGCCTCGATCTCCTGCATCCTGCACCAGACGGCGATCCCGGTGTTCGTCGACATCGACCGCGATATGGGCCTGATCGACCCGGCGGCGGTCGAGGCGGCGATCACGCCGCGCACCAAGGCGATCCTCGCCGTCCACCTCTTCGGCCAGCCGGCCAACCTGCAGCGCCTGCGGGCCATCGCGGACAAGCACAAGCTGATGCTGATCGAGGACGGCAGCCAGGCGCACGGCGCGGAGATCGGCGGCGTGCGCGTCGGCACCGTCGGCGACGCGGCCGGCTTCTCCTGCATGGGCGGCAAGGTCCTCGCGACCACCGAGGCCGGCTACATGGTCACGCCGCACGAGCAGGTCTACTGGAAGGGTGCGATGATCGGCCAGCACATGGGCCGCGCCATTGACCCGGGCTTCCCGACTGACCTGCGCGAGTTCACCGACTCGCTCGTCTACACCTACCGCGTCTCGCCGCTCAACGCCGTGCTCCTCACCGCGCAGTTCGCGAAGCTCGACGCCGAGCTCGCCGAGCGCCGGCGCCATGCGGACCTGCTGCGCGGGCTGCTGAGGGATGCGAAATATCTCCGGCTCCCGACCTACGCGCCAGGCACCAAGCCGTCGTATCATCTGCTGTCGTTCACGTTCGACTCGGCCGCCGCGGGCATCACGCGCGACACCTTCGCCGCCGCGCTGATGGCGGAGGGCCTGCGCGCGGTGGGCTATGTGCCGTCGCCGATCCCCGACTGGAAGCGCCTGCACTGGCAGGACTACCGCGGGCCGCGCGTCTCGTGGCTGAAGGCGCTGCGGGATGCCGGCGTCGACTACCGGAACATGGCGCTGCCGAACACGCGCTGGCGCGTGGCGAACGCGCTCGAGACCGGCTTTGACTTCGTGGCGCCGAGCGACGCTATGATCGCCCGCATGGCCGAGATCATCCTGAAGGTGGAGGCGAACATCGCCGCGCTGCGCGATCACGAGCGCACGGCGGGTCCCGCCGCCCCGGCCGTCCGGAAATGAACGCGGGCTTCGCCTCGGCCGACATCACGCCGCGGCTGGGCGTGCAGCTGGCCGGCTACGGCCCGTACCGGAATCGCGCGGCCCGCGCGGTCACCTCGCCGCTGGCCGCCCGCGTCGTGGCGCTGTCCCAGGGCCGCGAACGGGCGGTGCTCGTGAGCCTCGAGCTCTGCGGCACCCCGCGCGACCTCGCGTGGAAGATCCGCGGCGTGGTCGCGGCGCGCGCCGACTGCCGGCCGGATCAGGTATTTCTCAGCTGCACCCACACCCACAGCGGTCCGTCGGTCGGCGGCATGATCGGGTGGGGCGAGCCGGACGCGATGTACGTGGAGACCCTGCCGGCGCGAATCGCGGCCGCCGTCGACGCCGCCGTGGCTGCGCGTCGGCCGGTCGAGTGGCGCTACGCGGAGGTGCCCTGCGAGGGCATCGCGATCAACCGCGAGACGGACCTGGGCGGCTGGTTCGGCCAGCGGAAGGAATCGCTGGCCGTGCGACTCGATCCGGCCTGGCGGCCCGCCCGTCCGCAGGACACCGACCCGACGCTGCGGCTGCTGGCGGCATACGCGGGCCGCAAGCTGGTCGGCGTGCTGCACCACTTCGGCTGCCATGCGGTGGTCGGCAGCGAGCAGACGTTCGACGTGCACGGGGATTTTGTCGGCGTGGCCTCGAGGCTGGTCGAGGCGGCCCATCCGGGCGCGACCGCGATCTTCCTTCCGGGCGCGCTCGGCGACATCAACCCGCCGGTCTGCCACCGCGGCGAGCGCGAGACGCACCGGGCGCTGCGCGTCCTGTCGCGGAAATACGCCGCCGTGATCCGGCGCGGGCTGCGCGCGGCGCGGCCGATGGCGGCGGATGAACTGCGGGGACGGCAGCGGGACGTGACCTTCACGCGCAAGCCCTGGACGGCAGCGCTGCTGCGCCGTCGCGTCGCGGCGCTGGAGCGGACTTTCGGGCAGGCGGGCGTCACGGACGTCACGAGTTTCGGCCGGCCGCCGCTGCACACCCACGGCCTCGAGATGGTGCGGCTGGAGGCCTATCGGTCACTGCTCGCCGGCACGCGCAACGGCCGCGTGCCGAACCGGCCCGTTTCAGTGCACGGCCTGCGCATCGGGCCGCTGGCGCTGCTGGGCGTCGGGCTGGAGGTTTTTCACAGCCTGCAGGCGCCGGTGCTGGCCGGCAGCCCGCATCCGCACACGTGGCTGGTGAGCCTGTCCGGCGGCGTCGGCTACGCGCCAGATGCCCGGGCCTGTGCGCAGCAGGGCTACACGGACGACCTCGTGCCGCTGATCGTGGGCGAGCGACCCTACGCGAAAATCTACCGCGAACTCCCGCGCGAGTTGGCGAAGCTGGCCCGCGAGCTGGAGGGTTAGCGTTGGGCGTGCCCGCGGAGGGCGCGCAAGCCGTACCAGGCGCCAGCGCCAACCCGCGGGACCGACCCGTTCCGCGCTTCCAAGCTCGCCCGCCGCGGGTGGCTCAGCTTCAACGTTAGCCAAGAATATTATGCCCAAAGCTATTGCGTCGGCTCCCGATGACTCGAACGCCGTTACCAAGGCCTTGCTGGATCTTGTCTCACGTATTCCTACGTCCGACGAGCCGACCAGCACTACGCCGAAAGAAAGAGCACAAGCGATTGCTCGCGCCACGGCGATGAAGGCGGCTGGGATTTCCGGAACACTGGCACTTCCTCCCGGGCCGTTTGGATTAGCCACTATCATTCCAGATTTGATCGGGATTTGGCGTCTTCAGCAATCGATGGTCGCCGACATTGCAGCGACCTACGGCAAATCCGTGTTTCTCGGAAAAGAGACGATGATCTACTGTCTTTTTAAGCATTCGGGCGCAGCGCTCATGCGCGATCTCGTCGTTAGGGTTGGGGAGCGTTATCTTGTGCGGCGCACAGCGCTGAGGGCTATACAGCAAATCCTTCAGAAGCTTGGCGTGAGGGTTACGCAACGAGTGATCGGAAAGAGCATCTCCCGCTGGATTCCCATTCTCGGCGCGTTCGGTGTCGGTGCATATGCGTATTACGACACTACACAAGTGGCCGCCACTGCGATAGAGTTGTTCTCGAAGAAACTCGTGCATGAAGATCCGAAAGAAAATAAGGGCTAACCAGACGCCAGAGCCAACGCCAGCCGGCGGCTTGGCTCATCTGTGACGTTCGGTGGAAGAAAGATGAAGCTCACGAGACAGAAGCTCGCTATCTACCGGAAATATCGCGGTGACGTGGATATGTGGGTTCGCGTCGGGACCAAGAAAGAGAAAGAAGAAATGGCTGACGATGACTGGTCGGAAATGTGGTCGTTGCTTCAGCAGCTCCAAAGCCTCCAGGGAGGACATCTTTCTGATGAATTCGCCGCTCGAGTTCGCACTCGGCTGCAAGATGTCGCTACCGATCCTGAGCTTCAGAGTGAGCTCAAAGCCTATGCACTTACTGGCGTCTAGAACGGTCAATCCAGTTGGCACAGACAACGACAGGGCTGCGCCCTGCCGTGTCTGACCTCAATCGTTCGGCAAAAAACATGCGTGCTATCTGGTCTATTCGACGTTAGCTTTCGTCCTGACCACCTTCGGGAAGAAGCGTTCATCGAAGGCGGCGCTTTTCTTCGGAAGCGGGATCGTGCTGCTCTTCAGCTTTCTGCCAGCCCTTCGTTATCTGATGGCGTGGTTCTACCTCCCGCGAGGCGTTTACGACGACGCCACCTTCCAAGCGTGGCAGGACCTGTATTTCTATTCACCGATGATCGTCAGCGCCCTCTGCATTTACCGAGGCATCGTTCTTTGGTCTCAGGAAAGCACAGAAGAAAAGACGCCCAACTAGGTGCCACAGCCAACAGGTGCTGGCGCACCTGTGGCTGAGCGTTAACGATCGGCGGAAGAATGTCGGACGCCAACGTCACATCTCGGAAGAAGGTTCTGTTCGTTTGCGCACAGAACAAGATCCGCAGCTATACTGCCGAGAGGATGCTGGCCGGCTCGATGCATTACGACGTTCGTTCGCGTGGTGTCGCGAATGATGCGCGCATCAAGCTTACCGAAGCAGATCTCGGGTGGGCTGACCTGATTTTTGTGATGGAGAAGAATCACAAGAATCGCATCGCGAAGGAATTTCGGGATGCGATAGCCGGTAAACGCATCGTGTGCCTCTTCATCGAAGATATCTACGATCCGATGGAAGAGTCGCTCGTCGCCGAGCTTCGCCGAAAGCTCGCGCCACATCTCCTGCTTCCGGGTGCAGAAGCGCCGATCCAGTTGCCCGAGCCAACGTCCGGGCTGGCGCCCGGACGTGGCTCATCGTAATCGTTGGACGAAGAAAGATGAAGAACCGGCTACGATTTCTTGTCGGCCCAGTGCTGGCGGTTGCGTTGGTGTTGGCTTACACCCATCGCCAATCAGCGCTTTCTGGGTTCACCTCATTTGGTAGCACGAAGAAGAAGCGGTTTCACGATAGCACTTATGCGAAAGACTATAATTCGGCGCTGGACTCTTCAGAACAGCATTCGTGGCTCCGCGCGAAGATCGCCTGGGATCTCTGGTGCATTCAGATGAGTGCAGACGTGAACGGGCCGAAGAAGAAGGATGGACGCATTTTCTTCATCATTGATGCCACTGATCGCACCGATACCCGCTGCATCTATGTTTTCGACGCCGATGGGCAGTTGCTTGAAGTAGCATTCCAGCCGCTCGCGTGAAAAAAGAGCCCAACCAAATGCCAGTGCCAATGTCAGGGCTGCACCCTGCCATGGCACATCGTTAACGTTCGGCAAAGTCGATTTCCCGTGTCACCGCTTCGTGCATTCTGGCTCTCGCTCACGCTGGCCGTCGTGTGCATCGTCACATTTGCTGTCACATATTACGCGCTAGCGGAAGGGAAGAGAGTCCAAGCGGAAGGTAACCACGGACTTTTTTGGCTTATCGGAAGTATTGTCCTCATCAGTGGCGCTTCAATGGCCGTGCTCTATGCTATTTTAGGCGGAGTCGAAGAAAGAAAGAAGAGAGCGTGGGTCGCCATCGGCGGGAGCGCAGCGATCGTTACCACTTACTTCTATTTCCTGATGTTTGTTGTCCTGAACACTCTGGGCTCATGAAAGAAGAGCCGAACCAGGCGCTAGAGCCAACGCCACCGTCTGTCACGGATCGTGCTAGCGCACGCTCCGCGCCAGCCGGTGTCGTGGCTCATCTTTAACGTTAGGCAAGAATGGATGGTGCCCATCAGATCGTAATCGTATGGATCGCCGCGGTCGTTTTCTTCGCGATCGTCATCACGAGAATGGTGACCAAGAAGCGAGTCCCCACTCAGCAGCGCATCGACGATTGGGCTCGAAAGGCTGGCGTCTGCGTGGTCAGCGCTGAGCGCAGATACTTCCTCAAAGGCCCTTTTTTCTTCTATCGCCACGCGGTCGTTTATCGCATTCGAGTGCGTGACGGCAATGAAGCGATACGAGATGGTTGGCTACGAATCGGGTTCTCGCTTTTCGGCGACGACTTCGAGGATATCCGCTGGGAGGAAAGGGCATAACCAGGCGCCCGAGCCAACGCCGCGGCCGCGGGATGGCTTATCTTTCACGTTGGGCAAACTTTCTCATGAACCATCCACCTTATCCTGAGCCTCCGGTGATAGTGTCGCTGTTGCCGATGTTTGTCATAGCGACGATCTTGTTTTTTGTCCTACTTCGCATAGCTAAACGGAAGGGGAAATCCCGTACTGTCGCGCTCATCGCATTCTTGCCTATCGCCAATGCGTTTTACGCGCTTTGGCTTTGTTCTCAGACGGACAAAGCAGTCTTGGATCGAATTGAAGCACTTGAAAAAAGAAACGCCTGAGAAGAAAGAGCCCAACCAGCCGCTCCAGCGCAACGCCTCGACAGGGTCCGTGTCGAATTTCGAGTCGCCCGCTCGGCGTGGCTGACCAGTGATCGTTAGCCAACAGGCCCGTGAAGGAATCCCACGAGAAAGTTCGACGAAGTGCCGTGGCGTTAGGTTTCTTTGAGACCGTGATGCCTTGGATTGCAGTCGCGATTTGCCTGTTCCAGATCGTGGGCGCGGTGATTGTTTACCGCGAAGACGGATTCGCAGACAAGAAAGCGTGGCTTGGCTTTGCGGTCGTGCTCGTTGGATTCGGGAGCTACGCAGCCTATTCGTTCGCAACAAGGAAAAGTGGCTAACCAAACGCAAGAGCCAACACCTCTCGCTGTCACGATCTCTGCTTGCGCAGAGCTTGCGCGATCGAGCGGCGTGGCTCTTTTGTGACGTTAGCCCTAACAATGCCAAAGGACCTCAAATGGCTGCTTGGTGCACGACTTGATGACGCCGCGCGGCGAGATTTTACTTGGTGGTTTCTTTTCTCCGGCGGCGGCATCGTCACGACGGATGCGTTCTGGCGGCTGGTCACTCCGAGTGGTATCACAGCGACTGCGTCAGACGAAGGGCACACGTTCGGATTGGGCGCGCCCATCGACAGCATCACGAGAGCACTCGATGCCACCAAAGAGAAGACGATCACAAGTGTTCGCATCGCCGAGCATACGTCTGATCTATTGCTTACCTTCGAGGGCGGAGTTCAGCTCGAGTTTCTGAATCTTTCGTCCGGTTTTGAATCCTGGCGCGCGAAGCACGACTCGGAGGAGATCATCTGCATGGGCGGTGGCCAGCTTTCGCTCCGTTCGCATGAAAACGGAAGCTAACCAGTCGCCAGAGCCAACTGCCACAAGCGGCCGTGGCCCATTCTAGCCGTTCGGCAAAAATGAAGAACCTCCTCGCCGTCGGAATCGCTTTAGCGCTTTTGCTTTTGTCAGAAGCGGCGTCACCCGGGCCGCTCAAATTGACGATGCTTGCTGGGGCTTTCGTGATCTGCGCTTCGATGCTGATTCAGGGCGTCGTGGCCAGAAGAAGAAGCGGCCAAAACTGGAACGAAGCACTGGCCGGAAATACAAAGCTGATTACCGGAAATGTGTGGCTTGATGGAGCGCTCTTCGCCGCCATCCTGTTTGTCTGCGCTGTCGCAGTCGTGTTGGTGCTGATCTACGTGTGAAGAAAGGGCCGAACCAGACACCAGAGCCAACGCGCTCCGCGCCCTGGTCGGCCTTTTGGGCGATTCCGGGGAGTCAGTCGAAGCCGACGGGCTGGCCGATTGCGGAGGAGGCGTAGACGGCATCGGCCACGCGCGCGAAGAGCAGTGCGTTCTGGAGGGAGGTCGCCGGCGGGCGGCGCTCGAGGATCGCGCCGACGAAGTCGGCGACGAGGCCCTCGTGCTCGTTCTGGGTCACGGACTCGTCGCCCTCCCAGATCACGCGGGTCCGGATCCCGGCCGGGTCAGGCTCGGTGAGCACCACGTTGGCGGAGGTCGCCTTGAGCATCTGAAGGGTCAGCGTGCCGCGGTCGCCGGTGATCTGCCAGTGGTTGTCCCGGGGTAGCGTGGAGAACTCGGCGCGTTCGTAGGTGAGCACGCAGCCCTCGGCGAAGGTCACGAGGGCGGTGACGTGGGTCTCGGCGTCCGACCCGGGGGCGGCGTAGGCGCGGTAGGCGTCGCCGACGGTCCAGGTGCGGGCGAGGGCGAACTGGGGAGTGAGCTTGAAGTCGAGAAGCCCGAACACGTAGTCGAGGTCGTAGCAGCCCCAGTTCACGAAGATGCCGCCGCCGTTGAGATCGCGGCGCAGCCGCCAGGCGGGCGGCGGGTTCACTGGCGGGGCCCCGGGCGGGTTGATGCCACGGACGGTGATGGTGCGGAGCGCGCCGAGGGCGCCAGTGCGGAGGAGATCGCGCGCGGCGCGGGCGGAGTCGAAGAAGCGGTAGCGCGAGGAGCAGACGGCGCCGACGCGGTCGCCCTGGGCGGCGATCAGCCGACGCACCTCGGCGGCGTTCATGGCCACGGGCTTCTCGGTGAGGACATGTTTGCCGTGACGGAACGCCTCGAGGGCGAGTTCTGTGCGGAGGTTGGCGGGCAGGGCGAGGATGACGGCGTCGATCGACGAGTCGGCGAAAAGCTCGGCGGCGCGGGCGGTCCAGCGCGGGACGTTGAACTCCGCGGCGGTCTTCTGCGCGACCTCGGGGCGGACGTCACAGACGGCGGCCACGCGGGCGTTCGTCAGCTTGGCGAGGGACCGCAGGTGGTACTGGGCAATCACGCCGCAGCCAATAATAGCAAGATTCACCATGGAAATTCGAAGGGCAAAATTCGAAGCACGAGGGAAGCTCTAGTGGGTCGGAGTGGAAATCCGAGCGGAAACACTGGATCCCGCGAGTCCCACCCCGTGCCGCGCGGCGTAATTCCGGTGAATGACGGCGAAGATGCGCATGAGTTCGTCGGCTTCGGTGACGAGGGCCTGGCGTTCGACCGCGTGCGGCGAGCCTCCGTCCAGCTGGAGGAGCAGCAGCCAATACCGGCTCTCTTTGGCTTCCTTGCGGCAGAGCTTGATCCGATAGAGGAAATCGCGGACGCCCAGATTCTCATTGGCCTCGATGTAGTTCGCACCCACCGAGCCGGAGGAACGCACGAGTTGGCGGCCGTCCATTTCGGAGATGATGGTGCGAGGGAGCAGCCTCAGAAACTTCCGGACCCGCTCCGCAAAACGGAGCGTGCGCGCTTCGAGATCAAACGTCCGACCTTCGGCCATTGCAGTCATGCCGAACGCTAGGCGCTCCAGACGGTGATCGTCCAGAGCGCTATGTTATAACAACTTGCAACACCGATCAGGTCCGACCCTCGAATTTCGAATTCCGACCTTCGTGCTTTACCGTCCGAGGTACTTATCGCGGCCGGCGACGAGGGCCTCGATCTTCCGGTCGGCGACGCTGCGCTTGAGCATCCAGAAGCCGCAGTCGGGGTGGACCCAGCGGACGCGGCCGGGGCCGACCTTCTTCTCGACGGCCTCGATGCGGGAGGCGACCTCGTCGGCCGTCTCGATGTGGTTCACCTTGATGTCGATCACGCCGATGCCGAGGGCGATGCGCTTGTCGATGTGCTTGAGCGCGTCGATGTCGCTCTTCGGGCGGTGGGCGAGCTCGAGGACAAGGTGGTCGCAGTGCAGGGCGTTGAGGAACTCGACGAGCTTGGCCCAGTTGCCCTTCTGGATGGTCTGGCCGCCGTAGTTGCCGAAGCAGAAGTGCACGGCGCGCTCGCCGTCGATCTGGTCGAGCACGAGATTCATCGCGGCCGCGGCCAGCGGGGCGTCCTCGGGATTGCCGGGGATGTTGGCCTCGTCGACCTGGACGCAGGGGGCGGGGAGGCCGGGCATCTGGGCGGCGAGCACCTCGCCGAGCGCCATGGTGAGCTTGTCGAAGCTGCCGTAGTGGTGGTCGAGCAGCGTGCGGGCGAGCATGTAGGGGCTCGTGACGGTGAATTTGAACGGCCCGCCGGCGACGGCAGCGGCGCGCTGGCAGTCGGCCAGGAGATTGAGCGAGCCCTCGCCGAGCTTGCCGGTGACGACGCCGGCGGGCTTGCGGCGGAAGCCCATGGGGTGGTGACGGGAGAATTCCTCGGTGACCGATCGGCCGACCACCGACGAGATGCCGGCCATCGGACGGATGAAATACTCGATCATGCCGTTCGTGTCGGGGTGGTTGACGTCAAACCGGTAGAGCTCGCCGTCGGTCGGGAGATCGATGCCCGCCTGGCGCTGGAGATCGAACACGACCCGCGTGGCATCGATCACCGCCTGCTCGCTGGGCAGGGCGGCGAGCCAGTCGGGAACGGGGTAGGAGCCAACGGTGGTGGTGAGGATGCTGGGTTTGGAAGGGATTTTGGTCATGGCGGTGAAGCGGAAAGGAAAGAGCATGGCCGGCCCGGCGCGCAACGAGAAGAATTAACTTCGGGGTCGGGAAGACACCATTTGGTTACCCCGGCGGGTCCGGGGAGACCGGCCGATGGGGGTTAGTAGTGGCGGCGCGGTGCGGGTGAAATTTGCTTCTGACTGGGGGTGAGGAGGCTGCCGAGGTGGGGAGGGGCGGGGCGGGGCGCGGCGGAGTGGGTCGGGTGGGGCGGTACACAAGGAGATATGCTGACCGGTACTCTGCCTAATGTTCTGCCCTCCTTCGCTGAAGCTTCGGAGGGCCGCCATTCTACGCTCCTGCCTCCGCTTTCGGGTGGCTGCGCCATCCGAAGCTCCGGCAGGAGCGTAGGATGGCGGAGAGGGGGGGATTCGAACCCCCGGTAACCTTTCGGCTACACGCGCTTTCCAAGCGCGCGCATTCGACCACTCTGCCACCTCTCCGGGGTTCATCGGACGACCGGCCGCGGCGGCTGTTCGTCCCGAGTGAAGGGTGAGAACAAAGGGAGAACCTCCGGGGCTGGTCAACGGTAAATCGGCGCCGGTCGGACCGTCTGAAACGCCCTGAAAGAAACATTCTACAAAAGCGGCTTGCGCGACTGGTAGGGCGACTCAACCCTGCCCGAGTTTTTCATCTCATCGCGCACTGAATTCCCATCATGGTCACGCCCAACACGGAACTCGCTTACAACGGCAAGATTGAGGGTGAGGTCGTCGTTTCCCGGCTCGATGCGGTGATCAACTGGATCCGCACCAACTCCATGTGGCCGATGCCCATGGGTTTGGCCTGCTGCGCGATCGAGCTCATGGGCTCGGCCTCGTCCCGCTTCGACATCGCGCGCTTCGGCGCCGAGGTCATGCGCTTCTCGCCGCGCCAGTCGGACTGCATGATCGTCGCCGGCACCGTCACCTACAAGATGGCGAGCGCCGTCCGCCGGATCTACGACCAGATGGCCGAGCCGAAGTGGGTCATTGCGATGGGCGCGTGCGCCAGCTCGGGCGGCATGTACCGGAGCTATTCCACGCTGCAGGGGGTCGACCGCATCATCCCGGTCGACGTGTACGTCAGCGGCTGCCCGCCCCGCCCGGAGGCCCTGCTCGACGCGCTGATCAAGCTCCAGGGGAAGGTTCGCCAGGAGCGCGCCGCCACGAATCTCCTCAGCGCCTAACCGCCCGCCCTCCCGCGCATGTCCGCCTCCGCCGCCGTCACGCCCGCCCTCTCGGCGCAATTTCCGCAGGTCACCCCGCGCGCCAGCCTCGACCACGAGGCGATCAATATCCCGGCCGGCGCCGTACTCGACGTGCTCCGGACGCTGCGCGACGCGCACGGCTTCGATTTCCTCGCCGACCTGACGGCGATCGACTGGGCCGAGGGCGCGACGCCCCGCTTCACGATCGTCTATCACCTGCGCTCGACGACCACCCACGCCTATGTGCGCGTGGCGGCCGACTGCCCGGACAACGCGGCGCCGGCGATGCCGAGCGCGTGCGGGCTGTGGGCCGCGGCCGACTGGCACGAGCGCGAGGTGTACGACATGTTCGGCATCCGGTTTCCCGGCCACCCCGACCTGCGGCGCATCCTGATGTGGGACGGTTATCCGCACCACCCGCTGCGCAAGGAGTTCCCGCTGGCCGGCGTCGAGACTGAGCTGCCGGACGCCGCGATCGCGGCGGAGACGGGCGCGAAGGTGATCGCCGCGCCGATGGCGGGCGGCCCGTTCGTGGCGTCGCCGGGCGAGATCAACATGACCGAGGCCGAGCCCCGCGCTAAGGACGAGAGCTGGAACGAAGGGCGCGCCAAGCCCGCCCAGGACTGAAGCACCGACCATGGCCACCGAAATTTCCTATCCCGATTCCGCCGCGAAGGCCGGCTCCGGCTTCGAGACCGAGAAGCTCTCCCTCTCGATGGGCCCGTCGCACCCGTCGACCCACGGCGTGCTGCGCCTGCAGCTGGAGCTCGACGGCGAGGTCGTCACGAAGTGCGAGCCGGTCATCGGCTACCTGCACCGCGGCGACGAGAAGATCGCGGAGAACATGACCTACAACCAGTTTGTCCCGTACACGGACCGGCTGGACTACATCGCCCCGCTCGCGAACAACATGGCCTACGCCATCGCGGTCGAGAAGCTGGCGAAGCTCGAGGTGCCGGCCCGCTGCCAGGCGATCCGCGTGCTGACGGCGGAGATGGCGCGGCTTTCGTCGCACCTCCTCGGCCTCGGCGCGTTCGGCATCGATACCGGCGCGTGGACGGTGTTCATGTACACCTTCACCGAGCGCGAGAAGCTCTACCGCCTGTTCGAGGAGCTGACCGGCGCGCGGTTCACCACGAGCTACAGCCGCATCGGCGGCGTGGCGCGCGACATCCCCGAGGGCTGGCTGGACCGGGTGAACGGGTTCTGCGACCAGTTCCTGCCGATCCTCGAGGAGATCCTGAACCTTCTCACGCGAAACAAGATCTTCATGGACCGCACGGTCGGCATCGGCGTGATCTCGAAGGAGGACGCGATCGCCTACGGCCTCACCGGCCCGAATCTGCGCGGCTCCGGCGTCGGCCTTGACCTCCGCAAGGACCGGCCGTACTCGGGCTACGAGCAGTACGAGTTTGACGTGCCGGTGGGCACGACGGGCGACAGCTACGACCGCTACCTCGTTCGCGGCGAGGAGATGCGCCAGTCGGTTCGGATCATCAAGCAGGTCATCGCCAAGTTCCCCGGCGGCCACTGGTACGCGGACGACGCGAAGCGGATCTTTGCGCCGCCGAAGGACAAGGTCCTCACCTCGATGGAGGAGCTGATCCAGAACTTCATGCTCGTGACCGAGGGCCCGCAGATGCCGGCCGGCGAGGTCTACTTCGAGGCGGAGAACCCGAAGGGCGTGCTGGGCTTCTACGTGGTGAGCAAGGGCGGCGGCGTGCCGTGGCGCCTGAAGATCCGCGCCCCGTCTTTCTGTAATCTCTCCATCCTCCCGAAACTCTGCGTCGGCACCATGGTGTCCGACGTGGTCGCCATCCTCGGCTCGCTCGACTTCGTCATGGGCGAGTGTGATCGGTGAAAATAGTAGCGAGCATCGAGTAGCGCGTAGCGAGCATGCCCAACCACCTGACCGCCGTCACATCCCTGCGAAACGCCGCGCTGCTCTAGAAACCTACTCGCTACCCGCTACTCACTACCCGCTACTCCCGCGCAATGAATCTCCAGTCCGCCACCCTCCAGCGCATTGACGAGGTAATCACGCATTACCCCGAGAAGCGGAGCGCCACGCTGCCGCTGCTGCACCTGATCCAGGAGGACCTGGGCTACCTGCCGGAGGACACCGAGACGTGGGTCGCGGAGAAGCTCGGGCTGCAGCCGATCAACGTGTACGAGGTCGTCACGTTTTACCCGATGTTCCGCCGGAAGCCGATCGGCCGGCGCCATATCAAGGTCTGCCGCACGCTGTCGTGCGCGCTGCTCGGGGGCTACAAGACCTGCGAGACCTTCGAGCGCGAGTTCAACGTCAAGGCCGGCCAGACCACCGCCGACGGCGAGGTGACGGTCGAGTTCGTCGAGTGCCTTGCCAGCTGCGGCACCGCGCCGGTGGTGCTGATCAACGACGACCTGCACGAGAAGGTCGACTGCGCGAAAGCCAAGCAGCTCAGCGACCAGATCAAACGTGACGCCGCCGCCCGCCGCTGACCCCGTTCCCGCCCTCCGCCGCATGCCCACCGAGACCCGCATCATTTTCCAGCATATCGACGAGCCGGGGTACACCAACGACCTCGCGTGCTACGTCCGCCATGGCGGCTACGAGGTGCTGAAGCAGGCGGTCACCCGCAAGCCCGCCGACCTCATCGAGGAGGTCAAGAAGTCCGGCCTCCGCGGCCGCG
>CAYYGV010000051.1:0-24216 GCA_964471615.1 uncultured Opitutaceae bacterium | reverse complement strand
AGCCCTACCGGCTCGATTTCTTCGGCGACGTGCTCGAGGACATCCGCGAATTCGATCCCGTCACCCAGCGCTCCGGCGCCACCGTCGGACGCATCACGATCGCCGCGTCGCCCCGGGTGAAGCTCGCCGACTCGACCACGGGCCTGTCCGACTACCTCTCGCGCGGCACCCATGTCGCGCTGGTCGAGCCGGCCGCGCTCGACGAGGAGTTCAGCGCCTTCGCACGCGAGGGCGCCGACGGCCTGACGCCGTTGCTCGCAGGTTGCGCGGCCCTGTTCGGCATGGGCGACCTCGACGAGGCCAGTGCGCTCCTCGACGAAGGCGCAACGGAAGTCACCTGGAACACCGAGAGTCTCGTCCACCACCGGCGCTATCCCGACGATGCGCTCGTCGCCCAGGAACGCCTGCAGGTGGAGGATGACGCGCGCCGCGAATTCCTCCGGACGCTCGCCGGCTGGCGGCAGGCCGGCTACGCGGTCGACCTCGTCGCCTCGAAGGAGGGCGAGGAACAGCGCATCCAGGAGATCCTCGCCGAGGATCCGGCGCTGAAGGGCATCCGGCCCCGCTTCCTGCGCGGAGCCCTCAACGAGGGTTTCCGCGTCACCTTCGGCGCCGGTCAGCCGGCCCTCGACTGGACTGCGATTCCGGCGGGCGCCGCCGGACTCGTGGTCGTGACGGAGACTGAGGTGTTCGGCCGGCAGCGGTCCCGCCGTCCGGTGCTGAACCCGCGGGCGGTCGCGCAACGGGCCCAGATTGACCAGCTGCTGGACTTCTCGGAACTCGTCGAAGGCGACTTCGTGGTCCACCTCCAGCACGGCATCGCGCTCTACCGCGGGCTCACCAAGCTCGACACCGCGCAGGGCCTGCGGGAGGTGATCTCGCTGGAGTTCGACGACCACGTCACGCTGCACGTGCCGCTGCAGGAGTCGCATCTCATCAGCCGCTACGTCGGGCTGAGCAAGGCGCGGCCGCAGCTGGGCCGGATCGGGTCGGGACGCTGGGAGAAGGCCCGGCAGGCGGCCGAGCGCGCGACCATCGATCTCGCCGCCGAGCTGCTGCGCATCCAGGCCGCGCGCGAGGCGCAGCCCGGGCTGGCGTTCCCGCCGGACACGACCTGGCAGAAGGAGTTCGAGGCGTCGTTCCCGTTCACCGAGACGCGCGACCAGCTGCGCGCCATCCAGGAATCGAAGGCGGACATGGAGCTGACGCGGCCGATGGACCGCCTGATCTGCGGCGACGTCGGCTTCGGCAAGACCGAGGTGGCCATCCGCGCCGCGTTCAAGGCCGTGCAGGGCGGGCGCCAGGTCGCCGTGCTCGTCCCGACCACCGTGCTCGCGCAGCAGCATCTCAACACCTTCCGCGAACGCATGGCCGGCTACCCCGTCGCGGTGGAGATGCTGAGCCGGTTCCGCACCAAGGCCGAACAGGCCAAGATCCTCGCGGCGACCAGCGAGGGCCACGTCGACATCCTGATCGGCACGCACCGGCTCCTGCAGGCCGACGTGAAGTTCCGCGACCTCGGCCTCGTCGTGATCGACGAGGAGCAGCGCTTTGGCGTGAAGCACAAGGAGCGGTTCAAGGCCATGCGCGCCACCGTCGACGTCCTGTCGATGAGCGCGACGCCCATCCCGCGCACGCTCTACCTCGCGCTGACCGGCGCCCGGGACCTCAGCGTCATCGAGACCGCCCCGACCAACCGGCACCCGATCCAGACGATTGTGAAGACCTACGACGAGAAGGTCGTGGTCGACGCCATCCACCACGAGCTGCGCCGCGGTGGCCAGGTGTTCTACCTCCACAACCGCGTCCAGACGATCGACCTCGTGGCGGCCCGGCTGCGCGAGATGCTGCCCGATCTCTCGATCGGGGTCGGACACGGCCAGATGGACGCGAGCGACCTGGAACGGGTCATGACGGATTTCGTGGCGGGCCGCTACCAGGTCCTCGTCTGCACGACCATCATCGAGAGCGGCCTCGATATCCCGAACTGCAACACGATCATCATCGAAGGCGCCGACCGCTTCGGCCTGTCGCAGCTGTACCAGCTCCGCGGCCGCGTGGGCCGGTTCAAGCATCAGGCGTACGCCTATCTCCTCCTCCACCGTCACACCCGACTGCTCGACATCGCCCGCCAGCGCCTCACGGCCCTGCGCCAGCACAACCAGCTCGGCGCCGGCTTCCGCATCGCGATGCGCGACCTGGAACTACGCGGCGCCGGCAACCTCCTGGGCGCCGAACAAAGCGGTCATATCGTCGGCGTGGGCTTCGAACTCTACTGTCAGCTGCTCCGTCAGTCCGTCGCCCGGCTGAAGGGCGAGAAGACCGCCGCGGCGATCCGGGCCAGTGTGAAACTCGATTTTGTATTCGTCGGCGAAGGCGCCGGCCGGTCCGGTGCGCCGGTCCGGGGACGGCACGAGGACGGCTACACCGCGCTCAAGGACGCCGAGGAACGCCCGGAAATCCCGACGATCCAGGCCCGGATTCCATCCACCTACCTCGGGGAGACCCGCCTGCGGATCGATTTCTACCGGAAACTGGCGATGGCGGACACCCTGCCGGCTTTGAAGCAGATTGAGAACGATTTGCGTGACCGGTTTGGCAAGTTCGGCGACGAGGTGAAGGCGCTCCTGTTGATCACAGAAATCCGGATCCGGGCGGAACAAAAGGGCATCGTTTCCGTCGAAACGGAGTCAACGCGCCTGAAGTGCCTCCGGTCGAGCGGCCGACGCGACGATTGGGTGCAGGTCGGCACCCGGTTTCCAAGGTTGACCGCCCCCCGGCCGCTCCTACGGTTGCGAGAAATCGTCACTTTCCTGAACAATCTCCCGAATCCATGATGTTAGGCCGCCGTCTTGCCCTTGCCGCAGTTTCCCTCGCCGTCGCGTCGCTCGGACGCGCCCAGGTGCCGGCCGACAATCTCAACCTCCGCTTCGCGAACGGCATCGCCGCCATCGCCGAGGAGAAGGTGATCACCGTGGACGATGTCCGGCGCGAAATTTCCCCGCTCATCCCCCAGCTCCAGCGCGAGGCGCGCAGCGAGAAGGAGTTCAACGAGAAGCTCGAGTCGCTCCAGGACGACGTCATCCAGCAGCTCATTGACCGGGTGTTGATCGTGAAGGAGTTCCGCAAGGACGAGAAGAAGCACATCCCGATGAGCTTCATCGACAATCGGATCGCGGACATCCAGGCCGAGCAGTTCGACAACGACCGCTCGAAGTTCCTGGCCTACCTCCGTTCGCGCAGCATGACGCTGCAGGACTACCGGCGCGAGGTGGAGGAGGACATCATTTACAGCTACATGCGCGGACAGCAGCGCAAGTCGCAGAGCCTGGTGAGCCCGGTGCGCATCGAGACCTTCTATCGCGAGAACAAGGACCGCTTTTACCAGGAGGACGGCGTCCACCTGCGGCTGATCCAGTTCACGCGGACCAACGGCGAGACGGATGCGGACCTGCTGGCGAAGGCCAAGATCGTGCAGGCGCGCATGGCGGCCGGGGAGAAATTTGAGGACCTGGCCAAGGAATACAGCCAGGACTCACGCCGCGGCAAAGGTGGCGACTGGGGCTGGCAGAAGCGCTCCGACCTGAAGCCGGCGTTCAGCGATCCCCTCTTCATGCTGAAGAAGGGCGAGACGACCGAGCCGGTCATGACGCCTGAAGGCTGTTTCCTGCTCCACGTCGAGGACCGCAAGTACGCCGGCATCCAGCCGCTCGACGACGTCCGCGACCAGATTGAACGTATCCTCCTGCAGCAGATGGCGCAGGTGAGCCAGGAACGCTGGCTCGAGCGCCTGCGGCGGAACGGGTATGTGAAGCACTATTGATTCCGGATTTCGGATTCCGGATTCCGGATTTCAATACCAGAGCCCGAGCAGCGGGTTGTTCGCGGGCAAGACGCTATTACGTTCGCGCTTAGAACGAGCTAACACTCTCGGATTCGAAGCCGAGTAGCCGGTCAGCATACCTCCGGAATCCGCAATCCGGAATTCAAGAATCACCTCTGCCTAACTCCCTCCGGCGACACCTTTGAGTTCGGGCAGCTGTCGATCCAGGTGCCTTGGGGGCGGGCCCAGTCGACGGCGTTGGCGATCACTTTCCGGACGTTCTTGTCGTGATACGTCGGGTAGGTCTCGTGACCCGGACGGAAGTAGAAGACCTTGCCGTTGCCCCGGTGCCAGCAGCAACCGCTGCGGAATACTTCGCCGCCCGCGAACCACGAAATCAGCACCTGCTCTTCCGGCGACGGGATCGCGAACGGTTCGCCGTACATCTCCTCCTGCGGCAGCTCGAAATACGCGCCTAGCCCGCGGACAATCGGATGGCCCGGGTTGCACACCCAGAGGCGCTCCTTCTCGTCCGCCTCACGCCACGTCAGCGAACAGGTCGTGCCAAGCAGCCGACGGAAGATCTTCGAGTAGTGTCCCGAGTGCAGGACGATCAGGCCCATGCCCTCGAGCACGCGCTTCTGCACGCGATCCACGATCTTGTCGTTCACCTGGTCGTGCGCCATGTGACCCCACCAGGTCAGGACGTCGGTCGCGGCCAGCCGCTCCTCCGTCAGACCGTGGTCCGGCTCCTGGAGCGTGGCCGTCGTCACCGTGCAGCCCGGGAGGTTCTCCCGGATGCCGTCAGCAATGGCCGCGTGCATCCCCTGCGGGTAAATCGCGCCAACCTTCGCGTTCTTGTGCTCGTGGACGTTCTCGCCCCAGACGACGACTTGGAGGTTTTTCATGTGAGAGAACGGAGCATTGCACGTCCGGAAAAGGAGTCCAAGCCAATCGCGTGGACACGCCGTCGGCCTCCTCCCCACCCAATCGCCTGCATGAGATGGCGCCCGCCGACCGTCCGCAGGAACGCATCGAGCGCCACGGCGCCGGCGCCCTCAGCGACACCGAACTGGTCGCCCTCCTCCTCCGCAGCGGCACCCGCGGACAGGACGTCATGACCCTCGCCACCCGCCTGCTCGCCGCCGCGGGCTCGCTGCCCCAGCTCGTCACCTGGCGGGAATCGGAGTTTCGCCAGCTCAAGGGCATCGGCCGCGTGAAGGCCAGCCAGCTCGTCGCCGCCATGGAGATCGCGCGCCGCGCCGCCGGCCTCCACTCGGCCGAGGCGCCGCCGCTGAACAACGCCGTCAATGTCGCCGCGCTCTTCCAGCCCGTCGTGCTCGGGCTGGACGTCGAGAAATTCTGGGTCCTCTGCCTCAACCGGAAGCACCGCCTGCTGAAGCGCGTCGAGGTCTCCTCCGGCACGGCCACCTCGGCCCTCGCCCATCCCCGCGAGGTTTTCCGCATCGCGGTGCGCGAGGGCGCCACCGGCGTCATCTGCGTCCACAACCACCCCAGCGGCGATCCGTCGCCCAGCTCGGCCGATATTCAGATCACCCGCCAGCTCCGCGAATCCGCCCGGATCATCGACATCGACTTCGTCGACCACGTCATCATCGGCCGCGCCGTCGCCGATCCCACCGGACGCGGATTCTTCAGCTTTCGCGAGGGCCACCTCCTCTAGGCCGGGCCAGTTGTCCGCCCGGCAACCTGGTTTGCCACGAAGGTCACGAAGAGCACAAAGCCCAAGCAGAACCGGGCTTCGCGATCTTCGCGTGCTTGGCGGTAAAACGGATCGGATTCCAATCCTGGCTAACCGCTAAGGCCGCCAGGGTCGCGAAGTGGTTCCGCTTCGTGTGCTTGGTGCGCTTCGTGGTGAAACGCCCCGCCATGCGACCTCACTAGGGTGCGAACTTCGCCAGCAGCATTTCGACCCACTGCTCGTTAGCATGTCGGGTCCGTCCGGCATTGTGCGGGGTATGGACGACGTTGTGCCGACCCAGCAGCGGGTCGTTCAACGGCAGCGGTTCCACGTCGAAAACATCCGCCGCCAGCGCCAGCTCGTCCGCCAGCACGCGGCAACGCAGCGTCGGCATGTCGCAGATGCCCGCGCGCGTCACCAGCACGACCAGCGTGCCTTTCGGCAGCGCCGCGATCAGCTCGGCCTTCACCAGTCCCGCCGTCTTCTCGGTCAGCGGCAGCATCGGCGCAAAGATCTCCGCGTCCTTCACCAGCTGGTCCAGGTGATGCTCCCGTCGCGCCCCGGCCCGATGAAAAGCCGGTTCGCCCGCGAACGGGTCCCACGCCGCGACGTCTGCGCCCAGCGCCGTGCAGAAGCTCGCGTAGCGACTGCCGATGTTGCCCGCCCCCACGATCCGCACGCGCTTGCCGGCGATCGTGCCGCAGGTGAACCGCGGGTCGTCGCCATACTGCTGGCCACGACCCTTGCCGTCCGGCGAGTAATCCCACGGACCCTGGTCCGTGATCATCGCCCGGTGCAGCTGCGGGATCCGTCTCAGGCCCGCCAGCGTCAGCGCCAAACCAAACTCGGCCACCGACTCGCCCCAGAAGCCCTCGGAGGTGTGCGCGTGCACCCGGACACCCCGCGCCGCCAAGGCATCGGCACCCGGGCCGCCGAATTGGTAGCCGGACGTAACCGCCACCTCGCGCAATGCCGTCAGGCGGGACGCGCACTCCGGCGTCAGCGTGCCGCCCAGCACGAGCAGACGCTCCACCTTCGCCGGCGCCTTCAGCACCGTGGCGACCGGACGCTCGTCGCCAGCCGCCAGCCGGTGAAATTCCACCGGGCCGTTTCGCTCCCAGCAGCGCTGCGCGTGGTTGGCCGCGATCGGCCAGATGCTGTCGAAGCCGGGCGTGACGATGATGGCGGAGTTCACGGTGGATCTCCTCACTTCCCAGGCAGCGTCTGATGACGCGACCGAAATTCCGCCAGGTTGACCACCCGGCCGGTGCGCCGCGCCTCCTCGGCGGCGAAGCCCATGACGTGGCTCTCGACCGATTTCTGGAGCGACGACTCCATGTCCTCGGACCGCGGCTTGCACATCTCCGGGTGCAGCATCCGGATCAGGCCGGCGTCACCACCGCCGTGACCGCCGCCCGCATCAAGGTCCACCGGCACCTTCTGGATCGCGTGGGTCAGGTGGTCCTCGATGACGATCTCGCTGCCGGAAAGCCGCTGGATGCGTTCGCCGGCCAGCAGGCGCGCCTTCGTTCCGAAGATCGCGAGGTCCCGGCCCTGGCTGAATGCCGTCATGGTGAACGTGCCCGTGGCGCCGCTGGCGAAGGTCATGTTGACGGTCTGGTGGTCCACCGCGGTGTTGTCGCAGTGGTAAACGCAGCGCCCCCACGGGCTGGCGCGCAGCCAGGCGCGGATCTCGTCGTCGGTCGCGGTCTTGGCGCGGTCGAAGATCACGTCGAGCCAGCGCTTCTGGTCCGTGAGGTACCGCAGCGCGTTCCAGAGGCACGTCTCGCCCACCGGGCAGCCGTCCGTGCAGCGCGCGGGGGCGCCGGCCGGCGCCTGGTCGGCGCGGAAATGCATGATGCCGCCGAAGCTCCCGACCGCCTCGCAGGGCGAGTCGACGAGCCACGACAGGATGTCGGTGTCGTGGCAGGACTTCGCGATGATCATCGGCGTCGACTTCTCCATCACGCTCCAGTGACCGCGGACGAACGAGTGGCCCTGGTGCCAGGCCTCGACGCCCTCGGTGGCCTCGAACGAGACCACCCGGCCGAGCGCGCCGCTCGCGACGATTTCCTTCACCTTGCGGTAGAACGGCGTGTAGCGCAGCACGTGACACACGAGGACGCGGCGCCCGAGCTCGCGGGCGAGCCGGTCGAGCGCGAGCACCTCGGGCAGGTTGGTCGCGATCGGCTTTTCCAGCAGGAGATCATAGCCCTTGCGGAGCGCGGCGGAGGCGTGCGCGAAGTGGTACGCATCCTGGGTCGCGATGATCATGATGTCGGCGAGCTTCGGCTCGGCGAGGATGGCCGCGTCATCGTGGAACTCGCGGAACTGCGGATTGCGCGAAAGCTCGCGGGCCTTGGTCCGGCGGGCGGCGTTGTGGTCCGCCGCGGCCACGACCTCGTAGAGATCCGGCAGCTGCGCCGCCTGCTCGAAATAGATGAAAGTGCGACTGCCGCAGCCAATGGCGGCCAACCGGAGACGTCGAGGAGAGCTCATGATGGAACGCTCACCACCCAATACCGCCCGCGCCCGAAAGTGAACACCGGCGTGCGGTCGGACGGTGAATACTCATCAACTGGTTCCGCTCCCGGCCGAACGCAATCCCCGGTTGCCGCAAGAACGCGCAAAAGGCGCAGATCCCTCCGGACCCGTAGCAGCCGACGTAAGAAGGCTGTCTGCGACAAGGCCAAGACGGCTGGCATCGCACTCCCGCCAATTTACCCACTACCTCACCAGCGACTGCCCAGGCCGACTGCAATGATCCCGAGCGCGACAACGCCAATCCATGCCACGGCGGCCTTTCGTCTATGATCGAACGCCACGAGAATTCCGCTAACCAGTGCGATGAAGGCGAAGGTGAGCACGATGGCGTCGGACCAAGGGTCGTGGATCTCCACGAAGCCATACCGCAGATTCACTCCAAGCGAATGAAACTTCGAGGTGTGGTTTAGCCAGAGACTTCCCGCGGCAAACCAGATCGCAATGGCCGCTGGAGCCACCAAGGCAGACGCAGCCAACCGTCGAAGGGCTCTCTTCATTGCTGGATCACTGCCCAGGACAGTTTGTCCCCCCAGATTCTGACTTATCGTCTTCGTCGATAGGCTCAACCGGGAGGTATTTTGTGAGCTTGGGCTTTTCGAAAACCCACAACAGGCCTGCAGCGACAACTACGGCTGCATGAATCTTCCAAATCGTGAGAGCGGCCCAAACCCACTCCGGTTCATTCTCCCTTACCCCAGCGCTTCGGAAATAGATCGCGCACAAGCTGGGAACAATGAGCGCCGCTGCCGCCAGAGTCGCAGCATGAGCCTTCTTCTTGATCACCGCCTGCTCCGGGGTAGTGCGCCGAAGGAGGTCATTCAGATAGTTCGAAGGCTTCATCACTGCTCGGTTACCTAAACTCCTGATAACCCGCCTGCGGGTCCGAACAACCCAATACGCGCCCCATGTGGGCCCGCTACCTGATTTCGCTCCCGCCCATCTCCGTGCCCTCCGTGCAATCTCCGTGCTCTCTGCGTCCCAATCTGGACCGCCCCGCCTACCCTTCCGCGCGGCGCTGGGCGTCGGACTCGATGAGCTTGATCAAACGGTCGAGGGTGGCCCGCGTCTGCGTCTTCACGCCGGGCAGCGCCGCCGCGTTGGCCACGCGCTCGCTCGCGAAGAGGTAGAACTTCATCTTCGGCTCCGTGCCGCTGCCGCGCGCGGCGAAAGTGTAGCCGTTCGAGAGCGTCACGAAGTACAGGTCCTGCGCCGGCAGCGCCTCTCCGTCGGCGTCGAGGATGCGCTCACGGCCGTAGTCCTGGAACTGGGCAACCGCGAAGTCGCCGAACGCCTTCGGAGGATTCGCGCGGTAGGTGTCGAGGATCCGCTTGATCTTCGCCGCGCCGCTCGCGCCCTCGTAGTAGAGGTTGATCACGCCCTCGAGGTAGAAGCCGTAGCGGAGGTAAATCTCATCGAGGTACTCCGGGACCGTCAGGCCGCGGCCCTTCACCCACGCACAGAGTTCCGCGAACATCAGGCAGGCCGAATTCCCGTCCTTGTCGCGCAGGTAGTCGTTCGGCAGGTAGCCGTAGCTCTCCTCGGTGCCGAACACGTAGAACGTGCTGTGCTGCGCCAGCAGCTTTGCCCGCTGCTCGAAGGTCTGCGCCTCGTAGTCGAAGCCGGGGCCCATTGCGCGCAGCAGGGTCTCCTCGTAGCCGCGCAGCTTGGCCGCGATCCACTTGAAGCCGGTCAGGGTCTTGATGACCTTCACGCCGTGGCCGCGGCCGATCGCGTCCTGCAGCTGGGTCGTCACGACGGTGTTGATGATACAGGCGCGGTCCGAGCCCTCGCGCGGGATCCAGCCAAGCTCCTTGTACTTTGTCAGGCGGTACTCGGCCAGCAGCGCGCCGATCTGGTTGCCCGTGAGCAGCTCGAGCTTCCCGGCGCGGTTGCGCACGGCGCAGCCCATGCGGTCGGCGTCGGGATCCGTCGCCATCACGACATCGCAGATGCGCTGGTCCGCCAGCGCCACCGCCATCGCAAGGGCCGCGGCGTTTTCCGGATTCGGCGACTTCACGGTCGGGAACCGGGCGTCAAAATTGATCTGCTCCGGCACCTCGGTCACGTCGCACCCGGCGTGGAGCAGGAGCGGCAGGGTCTGGATCGCGCCGGTGCCGTGGATGTTCGTGAACACCACCTTGAGCTTAGTCTGCCGCAGGACTTGCGGGTCCAGCAGCGCCTTGCTCGCGACCGCGAGGTAGGCGTCGTCCGCATCGCGGCCCAGGGTCTTCACACCGGCGAGGTTGGGCGTCAGGTACTGGCCAAGTTCGCCGATCGGCACCGCAACCACCTCGGCGACGATCCCCTTGTCGTGCGGCGGCACCACCTGCGCGCCGTCGTCGAAGTAGGCCTTGAAGCCGTTGTCGTGGGCCGGATTGTGGCTGGCTGTGATCACCACGCCGGTGTGCGCGTGCAGCCAGCGCACGGAGAAGCTCAGCTGCGGCGTCGGACGCGGGCCGTCGAAGATGAACGCCTCGCCGCCGAGCCGGGTCCAGGTCGAGGCAGCCAGTTCGCAGAAGTGACGCGAGAAGTGTCGCACGTCGTGCGCGATCACGAGCCGGGCCGGCGCACGCTCGCCGCGGCCGTCGAGGTACTTCCGCGTGTAGCGGTAGAGGCCGATCACGGCGCGGATCAGCGTGAAGTCGTTGAGCACGTTGCACCCGATGGCGGCGTGGGCGGGCGAGGCGCCGGTGCCGGACTCGGCCGCGGTCGACACCACGCCAATCGTGCGGCCGCGCATGCCGCCGGTGCCGAACTCGAGGTAGCGGTAGAAGCGGTCGTTCAGCTCGGGCCACGCGGCACGCTGCACCAATTCGGCGATGCTGGCCTCGGCCCACGCGGGGAGGCGGGCGCCGAGGAAGGCCGTGAGGTTCTCAACCGTGCTGGGCAGGAGGTGGCCGGCGGCAGCGGCCGCCGAGATTTGCGCGAGGGTGCTCATGCGGGATCAGGAAAGGTACAGTCCGGGGGTGACCGCGGGGGCCGGGCGCTCAGCCCAGGAGGCGGCGAACGAGTCCTCGTCGTAGCCGTACGACGGGGCGATCTCCAGCGGGAACGGCGGGAGGCCGGAGGCGTCAGTGTCGAGAATGGCGCCGTGCGCCTTCAGCCACCGCGCGAACTGGCGGAGCTGGTCATCGCGACAGGTCTGCGGAGAATCCACGCCCTCGGCGTTCTTCACGGGGGAGAAATCGTCAGCGCGGCGGGTCTCGATCACGAGCGGGTTGCGCGCAAACGGCAGCGCGTCGAAGACAAACAGCTCGAACTTCACGCCGTTGGCCTTCTCGGGCTTCACCGGCGCGCCCACGGCGTCGACCGTCGGGATTTTCTTGTCGGCGCGGTGGAACGGCAGCGCGCCGAGGCCGCCCGTTCCGCCGGAGCCGGCCATTTCCCGGATGAACTCCCGGTCCAGCACGTGCAGCGCGATGCTGCCGGCGCGGAACCGCAGCTGGCCGTCGGAGCCGGTCTCATGCTGCATCGCCTTCGGCAGGTCCGAGTACTCCACCACCACCAGGCGGCCGTGCTGGTGACAGAAGTGGCCGAGCTTCTCGTCGGCGTAGGCCTTCGGGATCATCTTGCTCGACATCTGGGAGCCGGCGAGAAGGTGCCAGCCGACGAACGCCGGGTCGACGCAGCGCACGAGCGGGTTGTCCACCTGGAAGTAGCTCAGCGTGTCAATGTGGTGGGACTTCATCAGATCCAGCGCGCCGCTGCGCTCGAGCGCGCGCAGCGATCCGCCATGGCCGTCCGGCGCCAGCGCCAGCGTGCCCGGGGTCTCGAGCAGGATGCGCCCCTGGAAATCCACCGCCGGCATCCGGCCCTGCCGGAAGAAATGAACGAGGCCGTGGTCGAGGCCGAAGTACCGGTGCTCCTCGAAGAACGCCACCGTCGCCGAATGGTTCTGGTGGCTGGTCATGATGAACCAGTGCAACTGCCGGCCGTAGCGGTGGCAGGCGGCCTTGAGTTTCTCCGCGAAGACCTGAAACAGGGGCTTCCGCTTCACCGGCGTAACCGGGTAGGTGCCCTTCGGGCCGTCGTACCCCAGCCGCGTCCCCTGCCCGCCCGCGACCGTGAACGCCGCGACGCGCCCGGCCCGCAGCGCCGCCTCGCCGGCGGCCTTCGCGTCGGCCCAGGCGACGGCATCGCCGCCGTTCTCCGGCAGCGGCTCGTAGGGCGAAGGGACCAGCCCCTCGAGGTTCACGCCGACGGCCCCCTGCCCCTGCAGGTGAGTGCGGGTCAGGGTCGCCAGCTCCGCGAGATTGACCTCCGCGGCCTCGCCGAGGAGATGCCGCTGGGCCTCGTGGGAGAGCTGGTCGTAGAAGGCGAAGACGTGGCCCTGGCCGGCCGCGCGGAACTGCTGGATGAGCGGGTTCAAGGCGAAGGGGAAAAATTCAAGGCGGTCAGTCCTCGAAACGGAAGATGAATTCGTCGGGCTTGGCGTAGCCCAGCCGGCGCCGGATGACCTTCTCGACGTACTCGTGGTCGGTGCGGAGACGCTCAATGATGCGCTCCTGCTCCTTGAGCCGCGCCTCGGCCTCGGCGAGCCGGCGGCGGCTCTGTGCCTCGCGCTGCTTGAGCTGCTCGAACTCGGCCCGCGCCTGCCAGAAAAAGACCCCGGAAGTCACCGAGATCCCGACGAAGAGGGTCAGGTACAGGGCAAAGATGAAACGGCGCAGGTTCACGGCAACGGCGGCTCCATGAACCAAGGCCCGTTCCGCGCAGGCAAATCTATTCCGCCGGGCCGGCCGGCGCCGCCGTATGGAAAATGTGAAACCCACCCGGCCGCGATGATTTAGGCGTGCGTTTTCCCCCCGGGACGCCTACCTCGAACTCCGCATGTATCAGAGCTTTTACGGGTTCAAGGAGATGCCGTTCAACATCACCCCCGACCCGCGCTTCCTCTACCTCAGCCCGACCCACCAGGAGGCCCTGCAGCACCTGAAATACGGCGTGCACGAGAAGAAGGGTTTCATCGCGCTGGTGGGCGAGGTCGGATGCGGCAAGACCACGCTCTGTCGGTGCTTCATGAACGAGCTCGATCCGGCCCGGTACGACACCGCCCTCGTGCTCAACCCGCGCGTCACCGAGACGCAGATGCTCAAGGCCATCCTCACCGACCTCGGCGAGACGAAGCTCGCCCGCAGCCAGGTCGACCTCGTCGCCCAGATGAACCGCGTGCTGCTCAGCCGCATCGAGGCCGGCCGCGACATCGTCCTCATCATCGACGAGGCGCAGAATCTTTCCTTCGAGGTGCTCGAGCAGATCCGACTCCTGTCCAACCTCGAGACCGACAAGCAAAAGCTCCTCCAGATCATCCTCATGGGGCAGCCCGAGCTGAAGGAGGTCCTGGCCCGCGAGGAGCTTCGCCAGCTGCGCCAGCGCATCCTCGTCCACTACGAGCTGCACCCGCTGTCCCAGACCGACGTCCAGCATTACATCCAGCACCGCCTCACGCTCGCTGGCGGCATGGGCCGGCCCGCGTTTACGAAATGGGCCCTCAAGGCCATCCACCGCGGCAGCAAGGGAATTCCCCGCATCGTCAACAATCTTTGCGACAAGGCCATGCTCTCCGCTTTCATCCGGGGTTCCGACGAGGTGAGCTACTGGGACGTCCGCCGCGCCGTGAAGGACATGGCGAACCTGACCGACTGACCGCGCCATGAGTCTCATCAACGAAGCGCTCAAGAAGGCGCAGCACCAGCGCAGCGGCCCGCCCACCGATCTCCCGCCGATGCCCGGCACGTCCGCCGGCTCCGCCGCCGCCCGCCGCGGCCTGCCCACCCGCACGCTGGCCTGGATCGCCGCTGGCGGCGGCGCCGCGATCATTGTAGCCGTTCTCGTCACCCTCGCCCTCGTTCGCCGCGAGCCACCCGCGCCTATTCCGGCCCCGCGCGTCGCCACCCCGCCGCCGGCCCCAGTCACGCCTGCCCCCGCCAAGGTCGCCGCCGCCGAACCCGCTGCCGCCAGCCCCGTCATCGTCGCACCCGTCATCACCGTGCCCGCCACCGCGCCGGCCCCGGTGGCCGAGACGCCCGCGCCCAAGCCCGTGCCGGTCGTTCCGGTCGCCGCCACCCCGCCGCCGCCCGCGCCGGTGAAGGCGACGCCGGTGCCGACGCCAACCCCAGCCCCGGCCCAGGCCACGCCGACGGTGGCGGCTACGGGACAGGACATCCGCATCCTGACGCTGATCGACTCGCTTCGCGTGGCCGGCATCCGCTCATCGGGCACGGACAGCAAGGTGCTGATGAACGACCGGGTTTACCGGATCAACGACGTGGTGGACTACGCGCTGGGACTGCGGCTGACGAAGGTGGGGGCCGACGGCCTGACCTTCACGGATCCCAGCGGCACGACCTACGTGAAGAACTTCTGACGGCCCGGCGACGGTCCCCCGCCGCATGCTCACCCATTTCCAGCGCACCCGCCGACGGCTGTTCCAGATTGCCGACGGCTGCGTGTTCATCATCGCGCTGCTGGCGGCCTACTACTTCCGCGCCGCCGGCGCCGACTGGTTCGGCTGGCAGCCGCTCGAGGAGATCCAGCATTACCTGCTGCTCGTGCCGGTCGTGGGCCTCCTCGCCCCGGCCGTCCTCGCCGGCCAGGGCTTCTACGAGCCGCCCCGCCCGCCCCACCGCTTGCGCGCGCTGTTCGCGATCCTCCGCAGCTGCGCCTTCACCGTCACGGGCCTCATCCTCGCGCTGTTCATCCTGCGCATCCAGTTCGCGCGCTCTGTCATCATCTTCGTTGGCCTCATTGGCGCGACCCTCGTGTACCTGCGTTACGAGGTGTCGTACCGCCTGCTCGAGCGCAATTTCGCCCAGGCCCAGCTCCGCCGCCGCTCGATCTGGGTCGGCCGCGCCGAGGAGAACGCCCAGCTCCGCGCCGCTTTGACACGCACCGAGCGGGAGACCTTGGAGGACAGCGGGGATTTCGACCCGGCGTCCCAGCCGCTCACCGATTTCGTTCGGCTCCTCCACGAGCACGCCATCAATGTCGTGATCCTCAACCTCGCGGGCACCGACCGCGCCCAAGCGTCGCGGGTCCTGCTCGCCTGCTCCGACGAGGGCGTCGAGGTCGTCGTGCGGACCGGGCTCTCCACCCTGCCGACGCCGCAGGTGGCCGTGGACCAGTTCGGCGGCGAGGCCGTGTTCTACTATCGCGCACAGTCGGCCTCGCTCAGTCATCTCTTCATCAAGCAGGCACTCGACTACGCGCTCGCCGGCCTGCTGCTGATCCTCCTGGCGCCGCTGCTGCTCCTCATCGGCCTGGCCGTCCGGCTCACCTCACCGGGCCCGGCGATCTACCGCCAGGTCCGCGCCGGCCTCAACGGCCGCTCATTCCACATGATCAAGTTCCGCTCGATGCGCCTCGATGCCGAGCAGCTCCAGGCCAGCCTCGCCCACCGCAACGAGATGAAGGGTCCCGTCTTCAAGGTCACCAACGACCCCCGCGTCACCGCGCTCGGCCGCTTCCTCCGCCGCCACAGCCTCGATGAGTTGCCGCAGCTCTGGAACGTCCTGCGCGGCGAGATGAGCCTCGTGGGACCCCGTCCCCTGCCGATCGAGGAGGTGAAGCGCTTCGACCAGGACACGCACCGCCGCCGCCTGAGCGTGAAGCCCGGACTCACCTGCCTCTGGCAGGTCAGCGGCCGCAACGACATCGCCGACTTCGACGACTGGGTCCGCCTCGACCTCGCCTACATCGACCAGTGGTCCCTCTGGCTCGATTTCAAGATCCTCCTTCTCACGATCCCCGTCGCTCTCTTCGGACGGGGCGGAAAGTGACGGGCGACCAGTGACGAGGGACGAGTGACAAGGGACGAGTTGGTTTTTGCACGGGCCTTCGGCCCGGGCGGCGAGTTCAAAAGTGGTTTGGGCGCTAGCCAAGCTCGTCACTCGTCCCTTGTCACTTGTCACTGGCCCGCAAGCGGCGGGCCACGTCCTTCAGTGGGCGGGTGTTGAAGATGCTTTCTTTCGTGAGCCAGCCCTTGCGGGCTGAGTTCACTCCGGCGCGGACGTGCTCTAGTCCGGCGGTCTCGTGGGCGTCGGGATTGATCGAGGTCAGCAGGCCCTTCTCGGCCGCCTTGCGCCAGAGGCGCCAGTCCATGTCGAGGCGCCACGGGCTCGCGTTCAACTCGATGATCACGTCGTGCGCGATCGCCGCGTCGATAATCTTCCCCGCGTCGACCCGATACCCCTCGCGGCGCAGCAGCAGCCGGCCGGTCAGGTGCCCCAGCATCGTGGTGTGCGGATGCTCGATCGCCCGGATGATCCGGCGCGTCATTGTCGCCTCGTCCTGCGTGAAGACGTTGTGCACCGACACCACGACGTAATCGAGGCGACCCAGCAGGTCATCGTCGTAGTCGAGCTTCCCGTCCGGCAGGACGTCGCACTCGACGCCGGCGAACACGTGGGTCTTGAACCGCCGCGACTCGTTCAGCGCGCGGATCTCGTCGATCTGTTTCAGCAGGCGCTCCTCGCTGAGGCCGTTGGCCTGGAAGCTCGCCTTGGAGTGGTCGGCGATGCCGAGGTACTCCCAGCCGAGCGCCTCGGCCGCGGCGGTCATCTCGGCGAGCGTGTTCCGCCCGTCCGACGCGGTGGTGTGGTTGTGAAAGGCCCCGCGCAGGTCGCCCAGCTCCACCAGCCGCGGCAGCGCGCCCTGCTCGGCGGCCTCGATCTCGCCCAGGCCCTCGCGCAACTCCGGCGGGACGAAATGCAGCCCGAGCGCGGCAAACAGGTCAGACTCGGTGGCAATCGTCGTCTTGGCGGCCGGCCCCTTGCGGGCCTGCTCGGCCTTCTCCTTGGCTGTGCCCTCGCCTTCCGACGGCACGAGACCCCATTCGCTGAGGCTCAAGCCGCGGGTCAGCGCCCGCTGGCGCATCTGGACGTTGTGGTCCTTCGACCCGGTGAAATGGTGCAGCGCGAAGACGAACTGGTCGTCCGGCACGATGCGCAGGTCAGCCTGCAGGCCGCCTTCGAAGCGCACGCTCGACTTGGTCTCGCCGCGGGCGGTCACCTCCTTCACGCCCGCCAGCGCGGTGAACCAGGCCATGATCGGCTCGGGCTCGCTGGAGCCCACGATAAAATCGAGGTCGCCCACGGTCTCGAGGCCGCGCCGCAGGCTCCCCGCTGCCTCGGCCCGGACCACCTGGGGTAGTTGCCGCAGGCCGGCGACGATCGGGGCGGCGACCTCGTGCGCGTCCCACCAGAGGTGACGGCGACCGTAGGCCTCGCGGTTGCGGATGCCGGCGAGGATCTTCTCCTGGGTCTTCTCCCCGAAACCGTCGAGCTCCGCGACCTTGCCGTCGTGGCAGGCCTTCGTGAGGTCGGCGAGACTGGCGACGCCCAGCTTGTCGTGGAGCGCGCGGATCTTCTTCGGTCCAAGTCCCGGGATCTGGAGCATCTCAACCAAGCCCGGCTCGATCGACGCCTTGAGCTTCTCGTGGAAGCCGAGCTTCCCGGTGGTGTGCAGCTCGGTGATCTTCTGGGCCAGCGCCTCGCCGATGCCCTTCACCGTCTCGAGCTGGTTCTCCCGGATCAGCCGCGCGAGTTCGCCCTCCTCGATCGCCTCGAGCGCCCGGGCGCCGGTCTGGTAGGCCCGGATCTTGAAGGGATTCTCGCCCTTCAGCTCCAGCAGCGTGCCGATGTCGGCCAGCACGTCGGCGATCTCGTTCTTGGTCATGACGGACATTGCAGCGGCCGGCGGCCGGGTTTCAGCAAGAAAACGCACTTCGGGCGAATTGCCACCGCAAGATTCCTGAGCTGACAGGCCCGCGCCGATCGCTGATAGCTATCGCCCATGCCCTTCGTCCACTCCCGCACCATCCGCCTGGCCGACACCGACGCGGCTGGCGTCGTGTTCTTCGCGCGCACCTACGTGCTCTGCCACGAGGCGTACGAGGAGGCGCTCGTGCAGGCCGGCATGGACCTGAAGGACTTCCTCGGCCGCAACGACCTCATCATCCCCATCGCGAAGAGCAGCGCGGAGTACTTCCGTCCCCTGCACTGCGGCGACAAGGTCACGGTCACCATCAAACCTTCGCTCCTGACGCCCCAATCGTTCGCGCTCGACTACGAGATCACGAGACTCGGCCGGCCCAACAAGCTCGCGGCCCGCGTCCGCACGGAGCACGTGGCCACCTCGCTCGCGAAGCGCCAGCGCCTCGACCTGCCGCCGGCGCTCGCCGCCTGGGTGCAGGCCGGCTGAGTCACGTTTCCGCGAGCGGGCGTCTGCTGGTCACCAAGACCACCAAGCGCGCGAAGGGCGGGCCTAGCGGCGCGGGTGGGTCAGCTCGGGATTGGGCACCAGAGTCGCCTGCCGGAGAATCTCCTTCCACATCAGGAGGCGCTCGACCTCGGCGAGGCTCGGGCGGACGTGGTAGGCCAGCATGTAGACCCCGTCCGGCCCCCGCACGAAGCGCCGGATGCTCTGCTCGCGCGCGAAAAACGACGTATAGCTCGCCATCACCGAGCCGTCGGCCTCCTCGTCCACTTTGATCGTCATGCCCGGGTCCGCCTTTTGCATGCGCTCCTTCCACTTGCTCACGTAGTCGCCCAGCGGGCGCCGGAAGAACACGACCTGCTGCGCGACCATCTCCTTCCAGGCGTTGATGTCATCCCCGACCGGGACGAACTCGGCCACGATCCCGTGCTCATTGCCGTCGACCCACTTCAATTCCCATTTCTTCGGGTCGGTGGACTGGTTCCAGCTCATCGCCATCTGCGGCGTGGGCACGGCACCGCGGCAGGGCGCGAGGAATAGGGCGAAGCACAGGGCGAGCAGCGGGAGGTTCTTCATGGAAAACGGACGTTCAGCGCAGCGCCGCGAGCAACGCCGCGCGGTTGACCTTGCCCTGGCCGTTGCGCGGCCAGGGCGTGATTGGGACCAGCCGCTTCGGCCGCTGGTGCGACGCGAGCGCCTCGAGCGTCCGCCGCAGCCGGCCCGGATCCGGCGCCGGCTCGCCGCCGGGGTAGCAGGCCACCACTGCCTCGCCCCACTCCGCATCGGGCACGCCGAGCACCACGACGTCGGTGAATTCGCCACTGGCCCGGAGCGCCGCCTCGACTTCGAGCGGCTGCACCTTTTTTCCACCCGTGATGATCGTGGCGTCGCGCCGCCCCAGTAGCCGTAGGTGGCCCGCGCCGTCGAGGGAGCCCAAGTCCTCCGTGACAAATTCCCGCGCGGCCCGGCGCTCCGGATAGTAGCCGCGGAAAACGGACTCGCCCGCGATCCGCACGGCGCCGTCCTCGTCGATCCGGATGCTCGCATGGGGCATCGCCCGGCCGCAGCTCCGGTCCCCGGACAGGAATTCCTCCGGCTGCTGGGCCGCGATCATCGCGGCGGTCTCGGTCATGCCGTAGCTCAACACGATCGGCAGCCGCGCCTCCGCCGCCTGCTCCGCTAGCACCGGCCAAGTCGGCCCGCCGCCGAGGAAGATGAGCCGAAAACGCTGCAGCCGCTCCCGGCCGCCCTCCCGGGCGAGCAGCCGCTGCAGCTGGGTCGGCACGAGTGAAAGCACCCAGTCGCCGGCTCCCAGATCGGGCCAGCGCCCGGCTTCGAGGTCCTTCCAACTCCAGTCCCGGTAAGTGCCGCCCGTGACCGCGCACCGCACCCGCGCCATCAGGCCGCTCACATGGTGCGGCGGCAGCACGCCCACCGCATTCACGCGCGTCAGGCCAAAATGCCCACAGAAACCGCGCACGGCGGCCGCCAGCGTGACTTCATCATGCCGCGCGAATTTCAGGCCGCCGCTGCTGCCGCCGGTCGGGATGCAAAGCCAGCCGGTCTCGGGCATGGCTGCAGTGGGGCCATCCGGGGCAAGCGCCGCCAGCGCCTCCTGCTCGCGGGCGCCCCAGGCCGGATCGGTGAGGAACACGTGACCGGCCCGCTCGATCGCGCCGCCGGTGGCGCGCAGCAGGCGGATCAGGTCAGTGCGTTCCATACTGCCTCCGGGTCGATGCGCTCAATGTCTTCCCACCGGATGAACGGCGCGGTGACCAGCCCGTCGAAACGCGCCTCGGCGAAGAGCGGCCAGACGCCGAAGCCGACCGCGCGGCGCTCGCCGGTCCAGGCAAACGCGGCCCGCAGTGCGAGCCGGGCGCCGAGCGCGGTCTCGAGCGCCGAAGAAAACACCACCGGGGCATTCGCCTCACGCAGCGAATCCAGCGCGCCGGCCACGTTGGCCAGCAGCGAGGGCTTCACGACATACACCCCGGGCCAGCCGACCCCGAGCCAGCGCTCCAGGTCGCCCTCGCCGGCGATAGACTCGTCGAGCGCGATCGGCGTCGGGTAATCGCCCGCCAGGCCCAGCATCAGGTCGGTCACGCCGTCCGCATCGGCCGGCACCGGCTGCTCCACGTGCTCGACCGGCCGGTCGGCGCAGCGGTCCAGCCAACGCTCGGTTTCGCGACGGTCCCATGCGCCGTTGGCGTCGAGCCGCAGCTGCGCCCCGCCCGGTAGGGCTGCGCAGACGTCGTCGAGCAGACTGAGCTCATCCGCGACCGTCTCGATGCCGACCTTCCACTTGAAGATACGGAAACCCGCCTCGGCCCGAGGCGGGATCGCGGACAGCGCGGCCCGGCCGGCCGGCAGCAGGGCCGCCACGCCGAGCGGTGCCGGCGGGTCGCGATGGCCGCTGGAGGGCGCGAGCGCCGCGGCGAGCGCGTTGCGCAGGCAGCCGAGGTGGGACGGGACGGCGGACAGGCGGTCGACCGTGACGTATTCGCCCAGACCGCGGCAAACCCGCTCGACCTCGTCGGCCGTCTCGGTGCCGTACCAGGGGATGGGCGCGGCCTCACCATAGCCGGCGCGGCCGCCCTCGTCCGTGAGCCGAACCAGCACGCCCTCGCGTTCGCTCCAGGGCCCCTGCGACGTCCGGAGGGGCAACCGGAACGGGAGGCAGTAGCGGCGAAACTCGAAGCGGTACTGCATGCGCGAACGGTCGCGGAGCGCGGGAACCGGTGCAAGCCGTCAGTCCTGTTCGAGGCGCTTGCCCATGCAGACCAGCGGGTCGATGGCGAACCCGAGCCGCTCGTAGAAGGCGATGACCTGCCGGTTGGTGTCGCGCACCTGGAGGTTGATCTTGGCGCAGCCGACACCGCGCAGAAGGCGTTCCGCCTCGTCCATGAGCTGCCGGCCGAAGCCACTGCGCTGGTAGCGCGGCGAGATCGCGAGGAGATTGATCCAGCCTCGGTGGCCCTCGTAGCCGACCATGCAGGTGGCCGCGACGCGGCCGCCCACCTCGCCCACGAGGAACCAGTCCCCGTTCACCTTGAGCTTGCGCGCGATGTCCTTGCGCGGGTCGCTCCAGCGCAGCATGGCGCACTCGCGCCAGAGCGCGATGACATCGGCCTCGTCGGCCTCACGGTACGGTCGGATCAGCATGGCGGTCTTCATGGTCGCGGGTATTTCAACACGCCCCGCTTCCCGCCGCCAATCTGGTTTTGTCCGACCGAGCGCCGGGTCTTGCCGGCCGTTGAGAAATGCGACGACCAGACGACGAGCATGCCCTCGTCGAGGAAACAGATCGACGGATAGATGTTCTCCCGGGTCGGCTGCACCGGATCCCAGCCCTCGTCGTCGACGATGACGGGCCCGCCCCAGTGTTCGCCGTCGGCGGAAACCGCATAGACCAGCGGGCAACGCGGGAACAGGCTGCCCGGGCCGTCCTCCTTCACGTGATTGTAGAACACGATCAGGCGACCGTCCGGCAGTGTCTTGAGGGTCAGCGACGTGCAGGGCGAGAGCAGCGTGGTGTTGTGGGGCTCCGACCAGGTGGCGCCCGCGTCGGCGGAAAAAGCCGCGACCAGGTAGCCGGTCCCGGAGCGCGCCAAAAGCAGAACCCGCCCGTCGGGCAACTCGGCGGCACAGGGCTCGGCCATGCCGCGCAGCGCGCCGGGCGGACGCACAAGGGTCGAGAGCCGCCACGTCGCCCCGCCATCGTCGCTGTAGAAACACCCGGATTCCGCGAGGTCGCCTTCCGGGCCGCTGTTCCGGACCGCATGCGCGACGGGCACGAGCAACCGGCCGGAGCGCAGCTGGACCAGCCGGTCGTTCATGATGTACCACGGATCGTCGGCCGCGACCTCGCCGCCGACCAGCTTCGCAGGCGACCAGGTCGCGCCCTGGTCCGAGGAGAAGGTGATGAACGGCAGTCCGCCGCCCTTGTTGTCGGGCACATAGCGATGGCCGACCAGCGCGATCCGTCCGTCGCGGAGGCGCAGGAACGACATGCCGCCGTTGTTGATCGTGCCGGTCAACTTCCACTCGAGCGGAATCCGTTCGCCGCGGATCCAGGTGCGGCCGCAATCCGCGCTGCGGTAGAACGGTGGCGGCGGATAGGTGCCGCGCAGTTCCTCAAACAGCGCCGGCGCCGAGCCCCATGGCGCCAGCATCAGGATCTCGCCGTTAGGGAGCGCGATCGTGCCGGGGCCGATGAACACGCGTTCCGGTTCGTGCGGCACCACCACCCCCGGCGGCACGACCCACGCAGCGCGGGCGTAGGGCAGCGGAGTGGCCGCGGCAGACGCGTAGGAAACGGCCAAGACAAACGCGACAGCAAGGCGGCGAGAAAACATGGGGTACGGGGCTGTTAAGACCGAACGTCGAACATCGGACGCCGAACTTTGAACGCCGAGGGATCGTGCCCCGCCTTTGCGCCGCCGCAAGAACACTTCGACGTCCGGCGTTCGGCGTCCGATGTTCGGCGTTCGCCCGGGTATTTCCTACTTGTGATCCCAGGGCAGATGCACCGCGACCTTCGGGAACTTCCAGATGCGCACCGGCTCGAACATTTTTCCGGGATTCAGGATGCCGCGGGGATCGAGCGCGCGCTTCACGGCCCGCATCGCCTTCACCTGAGCCGGCCGGTGCTGCACGCGCAGGAACGGCGTCTTGGCGAGGCCGATGCCGTGCTCGCCGGAAATCGCCCCGCCCAGCGACACCACCGTACGCATCAGGTCGGTCACCGCTGCCTCGGCCGCCCGCGACTCGGTGCGGATGGCGCGGTGGTACATGATGTTCACGTGGAGATTGCCGTCGGCGAGATGCCCGAACGTCGGGATCGGCAGGCGGGACCGGCGCTTCAGCGCGGCCAGGTACCGGATGAAACGGACATAGTTCCGCATCGGGACGACGATGTCCTCGTTGAGCTTGGCGTCGCCCAGCTCGAACATCGCACCCGAGCACTTGCGCCGCACCGCCCACAGTGTCTCGGCCTCGGCGCGATTCCGCGCCGCGCGGTGCGCAAGCGTGTGCTCGCGCGCCCACGCCAGCACTTGGGCCTTCTGCTCCCGGAGCTCCGCCGCACTGCCGGCCAACTCGAGCAGGATCACCGGGCGGCCGGACTGCCCGGGAAACACGGTCGTGCCCGTCGCCCGCTCGGCGCACAGCACGCTCTCGCGGTCGAGAAACTCGCAGATCGCCGGCTGCACCCGCTGCCGGAACAGCGCGAGCGCCGCGCGGAGGGCCGCCGTCTCATCGCGGAATGACGTGAGCAGCGTCCAGCGCTCGGCGGGCGCCGGGATGAGCTTCAGCACCGCGCCGGTCACCACGCCCAGCATGCCTTCGCTGCCAATCCAGAGATCGCGGAGGTTGAAGCCCGCGGAGAATTTCTTGGTCGCGGTCCCCCACTCCACGAACTCGCCGGTCGGGAGAAAGCCGCGCAGCGCGACGACAAAGTCGCGGGTCACGCCGTACTTGCCGCCGTGCATCCCGCCGGCGTTGCACGCGATGTTGCCGCCGATGGTGCAGTACTCCTTGGACGACGGGTCGGGCGGATAGAACCAGCCCTCGGCCGCCGCGGCCCGCTGGATGTCGCCAACCGTCGCCCCGGCCTGCGCGTGGATGAGTCCGGCCTCGACGTCGAGGCGGAGCCGGCGGAGCGGACGGAGATCGATGACCCACCCGCCGCGCACCGGCGCGGCCGAGCCCATGAGAGTGGTGCCACGGCCCCGGACCGTGACGGGGACGCGATGGCAGTTGGCCAGGACGAGAACGGTGCCGACGTCAGCCTCGCGGCGCGGGCGGATGACGGCGGCGGGCGGAAACGAGATCTTGCTGCTGTCGAACGAGGCGTCGAACCGGCTGGCCGCGTCCGTGAGGACGACCCGGGAACCCAGCTGACGGCGCAGCTGCTGCGTGGCGGAGCGAAAGG
>CAYYGV010000050.1:0-24481 GCA_964471615.1 uncultured Opitutaceae bacterium | reverse complement strand
AGAGGGTTAATTTACCGACCCGTCGCAAAACTTGTCAAGTCCCGCGACCGGCACGCCCTTTCCACACCCGAAACTGCCATAAATTGGCTTCAAGCTGCCGTCGTCCGTTTTCGGTCAAAGTCGGCCACGCTCCACGCTTTGTCAGTAACAACGCTGCTCAATCAGCCATCCGAGCAGGCCCTGGGCCGGTCCATGGGCGGCCGGCGTCAGCGGCTGACTGAAGATCCCTAACTGGCGGAGCGATCGGTGCAGCACCGACGGCAGGGTTCCCGGGTACCAGTGGAACCACAGTCCTTGGAAATCTGAGCTGGAGCTGGCCGCGAGCAGCGGGAGAAAGCCGTCGCAGATGAGGTTGTCCAATCTCGAGCCGCCGATCGCCTCGGCGCAGAGCTCACGCCAGATGGTCTCGCGCTGCGCAGGGAAATCAAACTGCCGGCGGACCTCCCGGGTCGGACGCGTGGGGTCGATGGCCGGCAGGGCGCTACCCCACTCTCTCAACTGATCCGGCCACTCGGCCATGGCCGCCGTCCAAAGGGCATACTGCTGCAGTCGCAACCGGGGATGATTCAAGGGCCGCACGCCCTGCACGGCCCATCGCTCGCTCGCGACCACCGCCGAGAGGTCGAAGGCCGGGTCTCTCCAGCAAGCCAGCGGCCAAGCCGTCGCCACCCGGAGCATCGGAACCCGGTTGAAGCGATAGCCCAGAATCTCGAGGACCGTCTGGTGGCACGCGCCCTCCCAACCAAGGCGCCCGACCCGCTGACGCGCGTGGTGCACCTTGCGGGTCCAGCGGTCAAGGGCCCGCGCCCGGAGCAGGACCTCGAGTTCCGCCAGCCGGAGGTGACCCAACTCCGATCGAATCTGCGACGCCGGCCGACGCGCCAGCGTTTCGACGGCGTCTTCCATGGCGTACTGCTCAAGGTCGCAAGTGAGCCGCGGCAAGAGCTCGAGCACCGGCAGGCGTTTTCCGTCGCAGCCCAGGGTGACATGATCCGGCCCGACCGGGAACAGCACGACGTGGAGTACCACCCGATCATAAGCCGGGTCGTCGGCGTGACCGTGGGATTTCCAGTCCTCGGCCCGCACGTGAAGCTCCACGTCCCCCACCACCTCACCCAAGTCGTCGAAGCTCAGGATGGCATCCTTGAAATCCGGCCCACCCAGTTGATTCCAACGACCCGGATGCCGGAGCCGCAGCCGACGCCCGTCGTGGGTCGCGAGATGCGAGCAGTCGAAATCGCGCTGGAACCAGATCTTCTGGAGCAGCTTCTCCGGAAAGCTGAAGGCGCCCTCCAGCCCTTGGATCTCGGCGACGAGCCACGAGCATTCGGGCGCGACCGACGGCCATTCCGGGGTTGCGGTCACCGGGAGCGCGTCGGCGGCACTGGACCGCGCGAGGCCCAGCCCAGCGAATCGACGGCCACGATGCCAGAGTGAATCGCCAGCCGGAGCAGCGCGGGCAGCGACTCGGCGGAGAGTTTCCGCATGAGGTTTCGGCGGTGAAGCTTCACCGTGCACTCTTTGACCCCGAGGTTGCAGGCGATCTGCTTGTTCAAGTGACCGCCGGCAACCTGATCGACCAACGCCCGCTCGCGGCGCGTCAGTGTGGCGACCCGGTGGGCGGCTTCGCGACGCGGCATGTCTTGCTCGAGCGCGGACCGCACCGCCGTCACCAGCTGGCTGGGACCGAACGGCTTCGTCAACACGTCGAACGCCCCTTGCTTCATCGCCCGGACCGACATCGGCACGGTCCCCTGCCCGGTCATGATCACCACCGGCAGCGGACAGCCACGGTCGAGGAGTTCCCGATGCACCCCCAGCCCGTCGCGCACCGGCAGGCCAAAGTCCAATACGACGCAACCCGGGCGACTCCAGTCGACCTGCTCAAGAAAAGCCTGGCCTGACGTGAAGGTTCGAACCGCATAGCGGGCCGCGCGAAGCGTACGATGGGTGACAGACAGCATGCCGGGGTCGTCATCCACCACGAAAACGATCGGCAACATGTGCACTGACGGGGGGTGTTTGGTCGGGGTCATGAAAGTCCACGGGCAGCGTCACCACGAAGACCGCGCCGGGCGCATCGTGACGGTTGAATCCGGTGATGCTCCCGCCGTGCTCGGTGACGATGCTGCGGCACAACGAGAGGCCCATCCCGGTCCCGGTCGGCTTGGTGGTGCTGAATGGCAGAAACAAATGCGCATATGCCTCGGGCGATATTCCGGAGCCGCTGTCGACGATGGTCGCCCGGACCTCGTCCGGCCCGACGCGGGCCGTCGATATCCACACCACGCGCTGCTCCGCCGGCACGGACTCCATCGCCTCGGCGGCATTGAGAATCAGGTTGGCGAACAGCATCCGCAACCCGAGCGAGTCGCCCCGCATGGCCGGAAGATCCTCCTGCAGGTCCGGGACCACCGTCGTTGCGGCCACGGCCTCGGCATGCCGCACGTCGCGCACGGCCGCGGTCACGAGCGCGTTGAGGTCCAGCCGCACGAACGGCACCGGCTCGCGCCGCGTGCGGGCGTGCACGCGATGGATGATCGCCTCGGCGTGGGCGCAGCCGGTCGCCACGTCCGCGAGCAATTCCGCGATCTTGGCCCGCATCAGCGGCGCGGTGCCCAGGTATGAACTCGCGGACTCGGCACTGAACCGGATCTTCGCCAGCGGCTGCCGCATCTCATGGCCAATCGCCGCGGCCATCTCGCCCAAGTGCGTCACTCGCGCGACCCGCAACACCTGATGTCGGCAGCCGGCCAGTTCCCGTTCCGTTTCGACCATTTGGGTCAAATCGCGGCAGACCCCCAGCATCCGCCGCGGCCCGACCGCCCGAATCTCGGCGTGTACGGCCAGATGGCGTTCCCGGCCGTCGAGACCGCTCACGCGGCCGTTGTGACGGAGCAGTCCCGAGCTCAGGCCGTCGCGCCAGGCGGTGATCCACGCCGCCCGGTCCGCGCGGGGCAGGTGTCGCCACAACGCGCGCACCGCAATCCGCCGCGGCACGCCGTCGAGCACGCA
Source organism: uncultured Opitutaceae bacterium (assembly GCA_964471615.1). GTDB lineage: Bacteria > Verrucomicrobiota > Verrucomicrobiia > Opitutales > Opitutaceae > Opi-474. Next base: position 21,466 of record CAYYGV010000050.1, on the reverse strand, counting down.
CCCGCCCACCATTTCCCAAGCCACTTCGTCGGCCAGCATCTCACCGGTCCGTCGGTCGACAAAGAAAGTCCCCACGCCCACATCGCCAACCAAGTGAACCAAGGACTGCGCCTCATCAGCATCAGCGGCACTGGGAGAAGGCTCGATGGTCGACTGCTGGGAGCCCTTCCTCCGTCCGACGAGAAAGCCCGCGGCCGCCAAGCCGAGCGTGGCCACCCACCACGGCATGAACTCCACTACCGGACGACCCAAAGGAAAATCCATGCGGCAGAGATGACTTCAGCTCCGCCCAATTCGATGGCCGAAACTACCGGACTTCCGGTAGCGAATTGTTGTTATTTGCCTGCGTTACAATAGGTTACTTGTACACTCCAACCAACCTGAAAGTGCGCACACGTCAGATGGCAATCACCGCCGGTTGCGGTTGCGCCGGCGTTCGTAGGCAGCCTCGAGCTTCGCGTGCATCGGCCAGAATGGCGGCCGAGGCCGGCGTTCGAGCAACGCGATGAGGTGAGTGAGGTGCAGGTGCCAGCCCGCCGCGAAATTGGTGAGGGCAGGCACGTCGGTGCCGGTTGCACGATGCGTGAGGATCAGGCGGACCCGCCGCCCCACCGTGGCGAGTTCGATCGTGACGACCGACTCCTCATCGCTGCCGAAGGTGAAAGCAAGCACCTGGGGCGGCTCCCAGCGTGTGACGGTGCAGACCAGCTCTGCGCCTGGATCGTGGAATTTCTGGTACTCCTCCGGCGGAACTTCGTCCGGGGCGAGATTCGCATGACGAAAGCGGAATCGGATCTTCCCGCCTTTGCGCCCGTCCATCGGCCCGCCGGCGAACCAGCGCTCGCGCTTCTCCGGATTGATCAGGAATTCCCAGACCCGCTCGATCGGGCCCGGCAGCAGGCGCACCAGCCGGACTTCGCCGCGCCCGCGAAACTCACCAGGTTTGTCGTTGGTTTTCATGAAATCTTGCCGCGCCGTTTCCGCCGGTCGTCGGCCCGGAGCTCACGCTCGAGCGCATCCAGCCGCCGGCTCCAGAAACGCCGGGTCCGCTGCAGCCATGCTTCGAGCTCGTCGAATCCGGCCGGGTCCAGCGACTGCACGCGCGTCTGCCCATCCACCCGGGTCACGACCAATCCCGCCGACCGCAGCACATTCAGGTGCTGCGAGATCGCCGGGCCGCTCACGTCAAACTCCCGGACCAGCTCTCCCGCCGTCCGCTCCCGCTCCGCCAGGAGCTCGACAATCTTCCGCCGCGTGGGGTCCGCCAGGGCACTCAGACTTTGCATGCCGCTTTATTTAAGTCATTACTTAAGTAAGCAAGCATTTAATTGTCCGCTGCCGGGTCGATCACAAATTCCGGCGCGGCACAGCGCCCTCGTTCGATTCAACGGGGACGCTCACTGAGCACGATCGCCCAAGACTCAGCCGCACGACAGCCGGACGGGACGGTCCACTCTCAGATTCGCCTCGATCGGGCAGCGCACGCTGCGCACCCTTGCGGCCTCATACCCCATGAAAGCAACCCGTCATTCCGGCGTGCTGCGCGTTCGCCCGGAAAAACTCGAATACTACAAGCAGATCCACCGGTCGATCTGGCCGGAGATGGCGGAGGTCATCCGCCTCGCCAATATCCGGAACTACTCGATCTACCTGCGGAAGCTCCCCGACGGACACCATTATCTCTTCGGCTACTTCGAGCATGTCGGCGACGACTTTGCCGGCGACATGGAGCGCATGGCCGTCCATCCGGTCACCAAGGAATGGTGGGCCGTCTGCAAACCATGTCAGGAGCCGCTGCCCGACCGATCGCCCGAGGAATGGTGGGCCGGCATGGAAGAGGTCTTTCATCAAGACTAGACCCTTCTGGAGTCAAAGCCACGCAGGGTTCCCACTCGCCTAAACTCTCAGCACTCATGGCCGCGCCATCCGAAGCTCTGCAAGAGCGTAGGATGGCGGAGGAGGAGGGATTCGAACCCCCGGTGAGCTGACGCCCACGTCTGATTTCAAGTCAGGTGCCTTAAACCACTCAGCCACTCCTCCGGGACGCCCCTACCCTGCGGAACCAAGCGGCGAGGTCAAACATGCATCGGTGCGTCTTGGCGGCGCGAGTCGCCGAGGCGGCCGAGCGCAGGTTCCGGCCCGCTGTGGTTGCCCTCAAGTGCCGGGGAGGCGGGTCTTCGGCGGCGGCTCATTGAGCATGACCCAGAATGCACCCAGGCCGCGGACCGCATTGACCAGCTCCAGAAAGTCCAGCGGCTTGACGACGTAGGCATTCACGCCCGCGTCGTAGCTCCGCATCAGGTCCTGCTCCTCGCGGGAAGAGGTCATCACCACCACGGGAATCATGCGCTTGGTCGGATCGGTCTTCAGCTGTCTCAGAACTTCAAATCCGTCCACGCGCGGCATCTTGAGGTCCAGCAGGACCACGGCCGGATCCACATCCGTGCGGCCCACGAACTCGCCCCGCCGGTACAGATAGTCTAGGGCCTCGGCGCCGTCCCGCAGCGGCACCACTTCGTTGGCGAGGTTGAATTGCCGCAGGGCATCAAGCGCGAGTTCACGATCGCGCGGGTCGTCATCCACCAGAAGGATTCGCTTGGGTTGCATCGAGGGGGTCAGGTTTCAGCCGGGGCCAGGGTCAGGAAGATCACGGCCCCTTGGCCCACGGTGCCTTCGGCCCAGACGCGACCGCCATGCCGGGCCACCACCCGCCGCACGGTGGCCAGGCCGATGCCCGTGCCCTCGAACTCGTCGGCGTGATGCAGCCGCTGGAAGACGCCGAAGAGCTTGCCGGCATACTTCATGTCGAAGCCCGCGCCGTTGTCCCGCACGGCCACGATCACGCGGCCCTCCTCCGTGCCGGCCACGGTCACCGCGATTCGGGCGGGCTCCCGGCCGCGCGTGTACTTGACGGCATTGCCCAGCAGGTTGGCAAAGGCGACCCGGAGCATCGCCGCGTCGCCGCGCACTTTCGGCAGCGGGGCAATCTCCCACTCGATCGAACGCCCGGCCGCGGCCTCCTCGCACTGGCGCCGCTCGCCGGCGACGACTCCATCCAGGTCCACGATCGCGTCGCGCAGCTCGGTCCGTCCCATCCGGGAAAACGCCAGCAGGTCGTCGATCAGATTGCTCATGCGCTGGGCGGAGCTCGTAATGACGCCGAGGTATCGCTGCGCCTCCGGGGACAGGTTGCCGCCGAGTTCGCGGGTCAGCATCTGCACGTAACCCTGCACATGCCGCAGCGGCGCGCGCAGGTCATGCGAGACGGAATGGGAGAACTCCGCCAGCTCCTCGTTGGCCGCCTCGAGCCGGCGCTTTGCCGCCTGCACCTCCTGGCCGCTGCGGAAGACCTCCGCCGCGAGCTGGTCGAGTTTCCGCTGCAGCTCGACGGAATCGCCGGCCAGGCGTTGCCGCACGAACTCGGTCACATCCTCGACGCGATGGATGATGTACTGCAGGCGGCCATCCGCGTCCCGCATCGGCGCGTTCACTGGGCTCCAGTATTTCTCCTCAAAGGTCCCGTCGGGGCGCCGCACGTCATAGTGCTGGATGGCCATGGTGTCCGCCTCGCCGGTCACGAGCACCCGGTCGAGTGACGCCCGCAGCTTCGCCACGCCGTCGGCCCGCGGGTCGCCCGGATTGTCCGGGAACACCTCGAACAGCCCGCGTCCCACGATTGCCTCCCGCTTGGTCAGCGTCGCCTGCAGGTACGCCTCGCTCGCCGTCACGATGGTCAGGTCCGGCCGCAGGATGAGGTACAATCCCGGCAGCGACTCGAACAACCGCTTCAGGTCGTCCCGGCCGCGCGCCAGCGTCGCGTTGGCCTGCTCGAGTCCCGCCGTCTGGACCTGCAGCTCCTCATTGCGCCGCACGACGTCCTCCTCGCGCTGTCGGCGCTCCGTCACATCCCGCGCCATGGCGTACATCAGCCCGCCCGGCTGCGGCACCGAGCGCCACGACAGGACCCGCCAGGAGCCGTCACGGTGGCGGTAGCGGTTCTCGAACCGGAGCACCATTTGCCCCTCGCGCATCTGGCGCTCGACTTCGCGCGCCGTGCGTTCCCGGTCGTCCGGATGAACCCAGTTCAGGTACGGGCGGGCGATGAACTCCTCCGGCGTCCAGCCGAGGATCGGCGTCACGGCGGGACTGACCCGCTTGAAGGTGCCGTCGACGCTCGCGATCACCATCAGGTCGAGCGAGGCGGCGAAGAAACGGTCGACTTCGCCGACCGCGGCCTCACCGCGCCCGGTCGTCATGGCGGCCCCCCGAGCGGCTCGGCCGGCCACCAGACCCGAAAGACGGTTCCCTTGCCCGGTTCGGTCTCCACCGTGACGGCCCCGTGGTGGTTCTGCACGATGCCGCGCACCGTCGCGAGGCCCAGCCCGGTCCCCTTGCCCGCATGCTTCGTGGAAAAGAAGGGTTCCCAGATCCGCGCCAGAACCTCCGGGGTCATCCCGCAGCCGGTATCCTGCACGCGGAAGCACACGTACTCGCCGGTGGCCACCTCGGTGCCCTCGCCGGCCTCGACCCTCTCCCGCTGGGCGCCGATGGTCAGCACGCCGCCAGCGGCCATGGCATCGCGGGCGTTCACGCAGAGATTGAGCAGCACCTGGTGTAGCTGGGTGGGATTCGCCCGGACCGCGCCCACGTCGGCGGCCAGCTGCAGTTCCGTCCGGATGCGGGCGTTCAACCCCACCTCCACCTGCCCGACCACCTCGCGCACCAGCGGCGCCACCTCCACGGCCGTAGGGGTTCCCGTCATGCCCTTGGCGAAGCCCATGATCTGCTGCACCAGCCCGGTGCCGCGTCGCACGGATGATTCCATCGTCGTGAAGATCCGCTCGTCGGCCGCGTCCTTGTGCCGGTGCCGCAGGATCGACAGGCCCATGACCATCGGGGTGAGGATATTGTTGAAGTCGTGGGCAATGCCGGCCGCGAGCATCCCGATGTGCTCAAGCCGCTGGCCCCGCTGGCGGCGCTCGTCCTCGGCGGCCTGTTCGCGCTGCCGCTTCGCCTCGGCGACGGCCCGGCCGATCGCGAACACCAGGCGCTTCGGGCGGTCCTTGATGACATAGTCCCAGGCGCCGGCCTGCAGGGCCTCGACGGCCCGCTCCTCGCCGATCGTGCCCGAAACGAAGATGAAGGGGATCTCAGGGGCCACGACCCGCAGCCAGGCCAGCGCCTCGATCCCGCTGAAACCCGGCATCGTGAAATCCGACAGCACCACGTCCGGCTCCGTCGCCACGCCCGCCTCGAATCCGGTGCGGTCCGCCACGACCTGAACCTCGCAGTCCGGCCAGGACTCGCGCAGGCACATCAGGACGATCTCGGCGTCCTGGGCGTCGTCCTCGAGGTGCAGAATTTTCATGGCGTGGCAGCGAACCGCGGGGGCCAGCGGCTCAATGCTACCCCTACAAGGTACCAATGGCGCGACTTTCGCCACTGCCTCGACTACCGGATTCCCGGTAGGCCATGCCCCGCCCCGGCACCCGGCAAAAAAAGGGCCGGCACCGATGTGCCGGCCCGGGAGGGAGGCGCGCCACCTCAGTCGCGGCGCGACAGGAGGTAGAGCAGGTTGAGCAGCGCGCTCACGAAAGCCGCGACGTAGGTCAACGCCGCCGCGTTCAGGGTCGCATTGACGCCCGGCATCTCGTCGCGGTCCAAGATGCCGAGGTTCACGAGCTGCACCTTGGCCCGGCGGCTCGCGTCAAACTCCACCGGCAGGGTCACCAGCTGGAACAGCGTGAGCACGGCGTAGCAGATGATCGCGACATCCAAGATGACACCCGTGAGGCCGCGAACCAGGAACCAGGAAGCGAGGATGATGAACGGCAGAATACCCGAGACGATCTGCGTGGCGGGCACCAGCAGCATGCGGAAATTGAGCATGGCGTAGCCCTCCTTGTGCTGGATGGCGTGACCGGCCTCGTGGGCCGCGACGCCCAGCGCCGCGAGGCTGGTGCCACGGTAGTTCTCCGAGGACAGCACGAGGCGCTTCCGCATCGGGTCGTAGTGGTCGGTGAGGTGACCCTCGGTCTCGACAATCTCGACGTCGCTGATGCCCGCGTGGGACATGACGGCCTCGGCGGCCTCGCGACCGGTGATCCGGCCGCGCGACGGGATCTCGGCGTTGCGGCTGTACGTGGACGACACACGGTACTGCGCGAAGAGGGCGAGGATGAAGACCAGCAGGAACAGCAGCATGAAGGCCCCCGGGGGGAGGAAGGCGAAGGCGAGCGTGGTGATCATGGCGGAGGGTGGTGAGTGGTTGGACGGTGAATTCGGCGGCGGGTTCCGGCCCGTGCCGGCAGAAACCTACGTTAAGCAAAACGCGCGATTTGCCAGTGCAAATCGCGCGTTTGGAAAGAGCCCGGTGATTTCCACCGTCGGGCCGGATCAGTCGAGCTTCGGCACGTCGACCCAGCGGCGCTCCGCCCAGGACTTCAGGCCCAGCTCGGCGAGCTGCACGCCCTTCGCGCCCTGCAGCAGGTTCCAGGGGAACGGGTCGCCCTTCACCACGTGGCGCAGGAAGAGCTCCCACTGGACCTTGAACGCGTTGTCGAAAGTGTCGTTCGTGGGCTGAGTCACCCAGCCGTCGAAGAACTTGATCGGGCTGTCGATGTCGGGATTCCACACCGCGCGCGGCGTCATGGAGCCGTGCTGAACGACGCAATTGCGCAGGCCCGCCACGGCGGAACCCTCGGTGCCGTCCACCTGCAGGGTGAGCAGATCGTCCCGGCGGACGCGCACGCACCACGAGGAGTTGAAGTGGCAGATCACGCCGTTCTTCAGCTCAAACGTGGCGTAGGCCGCGTCGTCGGCCGTGCACTTGTACGGCTTGCCGGACTCGTCCCAGCGCTGCGGCAGGTGCGTGGCGCCGAGGCACGAGAGTGACTTCACCTCGCCGAAGAGATTCTGGATCACGTACTGCCAGTGGCAGAGCATGTCCACGATGATGCCGCCGTCCTCCTCCTTGCGGTAGTTCCACGACGGGCGCTGGAGCTTCTCGTGCTCGCCGGTGAAGACCCAGTAGCCGAACTCGCCGCGCACCGACAGGATCTTTCCGAAGAAGCCGGTATCGATGAGGTACTTCAGCTTGAGCAGGCCGGGGAGCCAGAGCTTGTCCTGCACGACGCCGTTCTTGAGGCCGGCGGCCGTGACCTCGCGAGAGAGCGCCAGCGCCTCGGCGGACGTGGTGGCGGTCGGCTTCTCGCAGTAGATGTGTTTCTTCGCGGCGATCGCCTTGCGGACGCCGACGGGGCGCTGGCCCGTGAGGGTGGCGTCGAAGTAGACCTGGTTCGCCGCATCAGCGAGGGCGGCATCGAGGTTGGTCGTGTACCGCTTGACCCCGGCCCGCGCGGCGAGCGCCGCCAGCTTCGTCTCACTGCGGCCCACGAGGATCGGATCGGGCATGATCACCTCGGAGTCACCAATCTTGATGCCTCCTTGGTCGATGATGGCCTTGATCGAACGCAGCAGGTGCTGGTTCGTGCCCATGCGTCCCGTGACGCCGTTCATGATGATGCCGACTTTGTGCGTGGTCATGTGTGGGTAGTGTGGCGGGTGAAATGCTGGAGACCGTTCGAGGCGGTCACTTCTTCAAGTGCTGCGGCTGGGCGCCGGCGGGCAGCGCGGGCGTCGCACCGACGCCGGCCGGCGGCAGGGTGCCGTCGAGTTCCTGGCGCCAGTGGGCGACGTCGCCACCGGGACAGTAGACGTACATGAAGTGCAGGGGCGTGTCGCCGATGTTGGTCAGCTGGTGGAAAACCGTCGGCGGCATGTACACGCACTGGCCGGCCGTGATCTCGGAGCGTTCGGTCCCGACGCAGATCTCACCGCGGCCCTGGAGGACCATGTAGATCTCCTCCTGCTCCTGGTTGTGCCACGGCACCTGACCGCCATTGGGTTCGAGCACCACGTAGCCCATGGTGAAGCCCTTGGCGGGAATCGGCTGGCCGCCCTGCCCCACCAGCCCGCGGCCCATGCGGCGGGCGGGAAAGGTGCGACCGGGGATTTTGGCAATGTCGGCGATGATCATGATTGGGGAGGAGGATGAGAGGGGAGATTTCTTTCGGCCCGTCACGCCGCCGTCAATCCTGCGCGCACCAGCAGCGCTGAAAGATCGGGCTCGCGGCCCATGAACTCGCGGTAGAGTTCCATCGGATCAGCCGAGTTTCCGCGGCTCAGGATGCAGCGGACAAACTCCCCGCCCACCTGCGCGCTGAAGAGTCCCTCCTTCCGAAAACGCGTGAAGGCATCGGCATCCAGAACCTCCGCCCACTTGTACGAATAATACCCGGCCGCGTAGCCGACCGGATCGGAAAAGAGATGCGAGAAGCGTTTCACGATCGTCGGCGCCGGCGGATTCGTCGGCATCAGACAGTCCGCGACCAGCCCCCGGGCCACCGGCTCGATGTCCGCGGACCCGGCCAGCTCCGCCGCCCCGATGTGCAGCGCGAGGTCCATCTTGGCGAACGCCACCTGGCGCATCGTCGCCGAGGCCGACCGAAAATTCCGCGCACCCACCATCCGCGCGAAGATGTCCTCCGGGATCGGCGCGCCGGTCTCGTGGTGCCGCGCGAAGAGGTCGAGGCTCGCGCGTTCCCAGCACCAGTTCTCCATGATCTGCGACGGCAGTTCGACGAAGTCCCAGGCGACGTTCACCCCGTTCAGCGACTTGATTTCCACCTCGCCCAGCAGGTGGTGCAGCAGGTGGCCGAACTCGTGGAAAATGGTCTCCACCTCGCGGTGGGTCAGCAGGGCCGGACGGCCGGGCGCCGGCGGCGTCAGGTTGCCGCAGATCAGGCCCAGGTGAGGCGCGCGGGTGCCGTCGGGCTGCGGGCCTCCCGTCAGGAGGTAGTTCATCCAGGCCCCGCCGCGCTTCGACTCGCGAGGATGCCAGTCGGCGTAGAACGAGCCGACATGCCGCCCGCGCGAGTCGTGCATGTCGTAGAATTTCACCTCCGGGTGCCAGGTTTCCACCGCGCCGGTCGGCCGCTCGGTGATCCGCAGCCCGAACACGCGCGAGGCCAGTTCGAACAGGCCAGTGATCACCCGGTCCATCGGGAAATACGGCCGCAGCGCCTCCTCGTCGAACGCATGCCGCGCCAGCCGCAGCTTCTCGGCCCAGAACGCGGCCTCCCACGGCGCCAGGCGGGCCGCCGGCTGCCCGGTCTGCTCGGCCTTGAACGCCTCCAGCTCCCGCGTCTCGCGCGCAAACGCATCAGCCGCCCGCCGCCGCAGGTCGTCGATGAACGCCAGGGCCTTTGCGCCGCTCTTCGCCATGCGGCGCTCGGTCACGAGGTCCGCGAAATGGGTTTTCCCCAGCAGCTTCGCCTTCTCGGCCCGCAGCGCGAGAATCCGGCCGATCAGCGGGGTGTTGTCGTGCGGCGCCTGGGCTCCCACCCCGACTGCCGCTGTCCACATCTGACGGCGCAAGTCGTCGCTCGCCAGATAGGTCATGAAAGGTTCCTGCGACGGCATGTGCAGGGTGAATCGCCATCCCGCCACGCCCTTGGCCTCCGCGCCCTGGCGGGCCGCGGCCTTGGCGTGCGGCGGCAGGCCGGCCAGCTGGGTTTCGTCAGCCACCACCAGCTGCCAGGCGTTCGTGGCATCGAGGACGTTTTCCGAATATTTCTGGGTGACCTGCGCCAATTCGCTCTGCAGCGCCTCGATCCGCGCCCGCTGTTCCGTTGGCAGGTCGGCGCCGGCGAGACGGAATTCCGCCACGGTCTCGTCGATGTATCGCCGATGAATTCCCTTCTGTGCCCGGCCGTCCTTGGATTCCGCCACCGTCCGCAGCCGGCGCCACAGCTCCGGATTCAGCGGGATCTTGGCATAGAATGCCGACACCTGGGGCAGCATCGCGTTGTGCGCCTCCCGCAGCGCCGGGGAGTCCGCGACCGACTGCAGGTGCGTGACCTTGCCCCACGCGGCGTTCAGCTCCTCCGTCGCCCGCTCCAGGGCGAGAAACGTGTTCTCGTAGGTCAGCCCGCCCAGGTCGCGGGCCGCGATCTCGGCGATGGCGGCTTCAGCGCGCTGTAGGGCCAGCCCGATGTCGGGCCGGACGTGTTCCGGCGTCAGACGGGTCCAGCGGATGGCGAAATCAGGAGCGAGAAACGGATGGTCGGGCATGCGGGACGCCCACCAGAACCTCATCCCCGCACCGGTGCAAGCGTCACCACGAGTATCCCGCGCTCACCGACAGCTGTCGTCCGGCCGCGGGCACCGCCGGCACTTCCTGGAAGGCCGAGTTCCAGAGGTTGTCCGCCTGGACAGAAAACTCGGCGCCCGGCAACGCCGCCGGACGGTAGCTCAGGCCAAGCGAACTGATCACCGCCTCGTTGCCGCCCGTCACGCGCAGCAAATTATCCGCCTGAATGCGGGCGGCGTTGTCGAACCGCACGGTGAATTCCCGCGTGAGGCGCACCACCACCGCGGCCGTGAGCCGCTGCCGGGCATAGTTCAGGGCGTAGAAACTGGCGTCGACCGTCGCGCCGCGGTAGTCGGGCGACTTCGACAGCACCGTGTAGCCCACCACCAGGTCACAAATGTCCCAACTCCGCCGCGCAATCAGCTCGGCGCCGGTCGTGTCGATGTCGACGGCGTTCGCGGTGCGGGCCGTGACGCCCCGGCGAAACGTCCAGTCCACCAGGGAATCGTCCCGACGGAAAAACACCGCCGCCTGCGCCGTCCAGCCGGCGACGAGACCACTTGCGCCGACCTCGAGATTGCGGCTCGTCTCGCGGCCCAGGTTCGGATTGCCGCGGAACAGCCCGGACGTCGCGCTCGAGTTGAGCGCCGTGTAGCTGGGCAGCTGGGTCGTGGTGGCGAAGCTCGCGTAGATCCGCGACACCGCCGCGTTGGGCTGCTCGCGGGCCACTTCGACCACCGGCGACCAGGCGTCGCCATCATGATTCGAGTGGTCATACGTAGCCCCGGCCTTGGCCACCAGCTGGGCCCCATCCGCGAGGCGCCACGATTTTTCCGGCACCACGGCCAGCTTGCTGAGCGTCCGCGTATGGAACCGCCCCGCGGTGAGCGACGTGGAGTGCAGGTCATCCGAGAGAATCTCGCCGTGGACGTTGAACACCACTCCGCCGATGTCCCGTCGTCCGCCGAGCGCGGCGCCGTTCACCCACGTCGTGTGCTGAAAAGGATGCACGGCCCCGAGCGCGGCAAAGCGATTGAACGCATAGTCGTCCTTGTTGCGCCGGGAATAGACGCCCACCTCGAGGAAGTCCCCGCCGCCCAGATCCAGCCGATGATTCGCCGCCAGCAGGACGGTCTCGAGGTTTTCCGATTCGTTGGAGTTGAAAGGCGTGTAGAGATTCGGCCAGCCGAAGAACTTCGCCTGGTAGCCGGCAAAGAAGTCGGTCTGCGCATGGGCGTCGCGCAGCTGGACGCGGCCATTGACGCGATTGAAGTGACTGTCGCCATACGGCACGGCCCCGTCCGCCTCAGAGCGCGCCCAGGACACGTCAGCCCCCACGCTCATGCCGCCCCCCGTCGCCTCGCCGGCGAAGCCCTGGTAGAACTCCTGGCGGTTCAGCCCGTATTCGCCAGACGCGATGGCCAGGGAACCGGCTGTGCGGATCGGGCGCCAGCTGTACTGGATGGCTCCCACCGTCGAGTTGAAGGCGCGCGCCGCATGAGCCGCACCGGTGAGGATCTCCGGGGCGGAGAGCATGGCGGGCGCCACCGGGATCTCAGCGAAGTAATGTCCGGTCTGCGGATCACCCAGCGAGAAAGCGCCCAGCCCGAAGCCGGTGTTCTCGAAGATGCCGCCGCGGATCGTGACGTCGGCCTGCGCCTCGGTGAGATTGCGCGCCTGGACATCGACCTGCGGCTCGAACCGGAGCGCCGAGACCGGCATCGCGAATGACCCGGTCGGCGACTGGTTGGCCACACGCGGCGAATAGACGGTGACCTCGGGCAGGCTGACGGGCGCGGTCTGGGCGCACAGGGACGCGGCGACGAGCAATCCGGCGGTGAACAGGCGGGCGATCATGCGGAACCGGTACCACCGCCGCCGGGGAAAACAAGCTCAAGTTAGCTCACGTGCGTCATCCGCTTAACAAGGCGCACTTGCCGCATCCGATGTGGGAAAAAGAAAAACCCGGCCGAGTTGGCCGGGTTTCCAGAGATTGGACTTCGGGAGCGACTTATTCGTCGCCGTCGTTGCCGATGGCCTCGACGGGGCAGCCCTCGAGCGCCTCCATGCACTGGGCGATTTCCTCGTCCGTGGTCGGCTGCTTGTGGACGAAGGAGTAACCGCCCTCGTCATGTCGTGTGAAGAATCCCGGGGCCGTTTCACGGCAGAGATCGCAGTCAATGCACTGCTGATCGACGTAAAACTTACCGGCGGCGTTCTGCGCCCATTTGTCAGCTTTGTTGGCCATGGTTCGATCGACGAAAGATTAATTAAAACCGCTGTCAAGCGGTGAGCTTGGACTGACAGAGATCGGCAATTTCTACTCAATCTAAAGCCCAACCCGGACGCCATTTGGCCGCTCGTCGGTTCCTTCGCTCCATTCATCGCGCGTTCCGTCGATTTCTTCCGCAGGCGGCTTGTATTTGCGACCCACCCTTCCATGATGCCAGCCCATGCTATCTGACCGGCCCTACATGCGCGATGCCTACTCCCAGGAGCGATCCTCGGTGCTGGCGTGGCTCATCTCTGCGACCGTTGCCGGCTTTGTACTGCAAAACGTGGCCACCCGGGTGTTTACCGGCGCGGGCGACATCGAGCACCTCTTCGGCCTCTCCATCGGCGGACTGAAGGCCTGGCGCGTTTGGGGCCTCCTGACCTACGGCCTGCTGCACGATCCCAACAACATCCTGCACATCATCGTCAACCTGCTCGGCCTCTACTTCATCGGCCGCGCCCTCCTGCCGATGCTTGGGGCCAAGCGCTTTCTGGCCCTGTATGCGGGAGCGGTTTTCCTTGGCGGAGTCGTCTGGGCGGCGGCGAACTGGCACCTCGGCGGCACCTTGATCGGAGCCTCGGCGGGGGTCTTCGGACTGCTGATCGTCTACGCCTGTTTCTACCCGAACCAGCCGATGACCATCCTCGTGCTGTTCATCTTTCCGGTCACGCTGAAGCCCAAGTACGTCGCGATGGCCGCCCTGCTGATCGACCTGCTGGGCTGCCTTTGCTACGAGGTGATGGGATACCCGTCACCGTTCGGTCTGGCCCACTCCGCCCATCTGGGTGGCATGGCAGCCGGCTGGTTCTACTACCGCTATGTCCACGAGGCGCGCTGGCGTCTGCCGGGCAAACCGGTGGAGATCGAGCTGCCGCGCTGGGCCAAGAAGGCGGGCAAGGCCGTCGCGACGGGCAGTTTCCAGGTCAATGTCGGCCCCAAGAGCGACCTGCGCGCCGAGGTCGACCGGATCCTCGACAAGATCAACAGCCAGGGTTTCGGCGCACTGACTCCCGAAGAGAAACGCGTCCTCGATGAGGCCAAGGACCTCTTGAGCCGCCGCTAGCCCGCGCGCTGTCCCGACACAATCTGCCCGTCCCGGGTGAAACTTTTGGCGATTTCCCCAATCTTATAGGTTACATGATGAATTCTGCTCCCATTCGGCGCCTGGGCCTGAGTCTGGCCCTGGTGGCGCTGACCGCCGTCACGGCCCTGGGCCGCAACGACCACCCGTTCTCCAGCTCGTCGACCCTGACGACCGAGGCCCGCACGCTGGTGCAGCTGCTCGAACAGGCCCACTACAACCGCGACGCGGTCACGAGCGCCAGCTACTCCGAGGTCATTCCCAACTTCATGGCCGACCTCGACGGCCAGCGCCTGTTTTTCCTCGGGTCCGACAAGTCGATGTTCAACGCCCGCTTCGCGCGGAATGTCTACTGGAATCTCAGCGCCCTCGGAAACGTCGATGCCGCCTACGACATTTTCGGCGTTTACGAGCAGCGGGTGCAGTCCCGCGTCAACTGGGTCTTCGACGAGCTGAAGAAGGACATCGATCTCTCCGGCACCGACACCTACCGGTTCGACCGCACGAAGGCCGAGTGGCCCGCCAACTCCGCGGCCGCCGACGAGCTCTGGCGCCAGCGCGTGAAGTACGAGCTGATCTCCGAGCTGCTGAACAAGAAGTCGATCGACGACGCCAAGCAGACGGTGCGCAAGCGGTACGAGCGCATGCTGAAGAACCTCGGCGAGATCGAGGGCAACGAGGTCGCCGAACTCTTCCTCTCCAACGTCGCCCGGCTCTACGACCCCCACTCCACCTATTTCTCCGCCGAGACGTTCGAGGACTTCGGCATCCAGATGAAGCTCGAGCTGGTCGGCATCGGCGCCGTCCTCAGCGTCGAGGACGACTACTGCGTCGTGAAGGAGATCGTCCCCGGCGGCCCGGCCGACCTGAGCCGCGAGATCAAGCCGGGTGACAAGATCCTCTCCGTCACGCAGACGGACGGCGAGGCCGTCGAGGTCATCGGCATGAAGCTCCGCCGCATCGTCGAGCGGATCCGCGGCGCCAAGGGCACGCGCGTGACCCTCACGGTCCAGCCCGCCGACGCCCCCGATCCGACCGCGCGCAAGCTGGTCACCATCACCCGCGATGTCGTGAAGCTCAACGACGCCCGGGCGCACGCCGCCGTCTTCCAGGTGCCCGGCGCCGACGGCAAGCCCGTGCCGCTCGGGGTGATTTCCCTGCCGTCGTTCTACGGTCCCGCCGAGGCCGACAGCGCCAACAAGCCGAGCGCCACCAAGGACGTCGCCCTGCTCATCGACCAGCTCAAGGGCGCCGGCATCCAGGGTCTCGTCCTCGACCTCCGCCACAATGGCGGCGGCTATCTTACCGAGGCCATCGACCTCGCCGGCCTCTTCATCCCGCAGGGGCCCGTGGTCCAGGTGAAGAACTACGTCGGCGAAATCCAGGTCGACAGCGACACCAACCGCGGCGTGGCCTACGACGGTCCGCTCGCCGTGCTCGTCGACCGCTTCAGCGCCTCCGCCTCGGAGATCGTGACCGGCGCGCTCCAGAACTACGGCCGCGCGATCGTCATCGGCGACTCCTCCACCCACGGCAAGGGCTCCGTCCAGAATGTCCTCGAGATGCGGACCCTGGTCCCGGAGCTGGCCCGCTCGCCGGTCAAGACCGGCGCCGTGAAGTTCACCATCCAGAAGTACTACCTGCCGAACGGTTCCTCGACCCAGCTGAAGGGCGTCGTCCCCGACATCGTGCTGCCGTCCATCGACGAGTTCCTCCCCATCGGCGAGGCCTCCCTGCCGCACGCGCTGGCGTGGGACGAGATCCCCACGAGCCTGTTCGACGGGCGTCCGCTTGACACGCGGATCCTGCAGCCGCTCCGCGAGGCCAGCGCCGCCCGCCAGGCCAAGCTCGAGGAGTTCCTGTACCTCCGGAAGAATATCGACTGGTTCAAGGCCCGGCAGGAGCAGAAGACCGTCTCGCTCAACCTCGACGCCCGGAAGAAGCAGAAGGACAGCGACGAGGCCTTCAAGAAGGCGATGGACGCCGAGAAGAAGGAACTCGCCCGGAATGAATTCCCGTACCGCGAGTTTCGCGTCGCTCCCGCGCCCCAGCCCAAGCTCAAGACCCCGAAGAAGCCCGACGCCGCGGCGAATCCGGACGAGGAGGAGGACGCGAGCGAGCTGAGCACGGACAACAACGACGCCTACGCGAAGGTCGACGTGTTCCTCCGTGAGAGCCTCCGCGTCGTCAACGACGCCATCGCCCTCGGCAAGGACAAGCAGTTCGCCGCCGACGTGCACGCCCCGCTCGCGATCGCCGACCGCAAGGGTTGAGCGGCCGGCCCCGGCAGGCCGCGACCGGCGGGTCTTTCTGACCTAGGGAATCTAGGTGTCGACAAGCTCCCCCTAGATTGCCAATGGAAGGGGCAGCCGGCGCCGCGCCGGCCCTGTCGACATGACCCCTGTCCTCGCGCGCCTGTCCAATGTCTCGAAGCTGCACCGCCGCGCCCGCGGCATCCACCCGGCCGTGCAGGCGGTCGACCTGACAGTCGCGTCGGGCGACTTCCTTGCGGTCACTGGACCGTCGGGCTGCGGGAAATCCACCCTGCTGGCGATCCTCGGCCTCCTCGACGAGCCGACGTCCGGCTCGTACGACTTCCGCGGCCTGGCGGTCGCGGCGCTGCCCTTCGGCGAGCGCACGACGATCCGCAACCGGGACATCGGTTTCGTGTTCCAGTCGTGCAACCTGATCCCGTCGCTCACCCTAGTGGAGAACGTGGAGCTCCCGCTCACCTACCGGGCCGTGCCGCCGGCCCTGCGCCGCCCCGCGGCCTGGCAGGCGCTGGCCCAGGTCGGACTCGAGTCCAAGGGTCATCTTCTCCCCGCCCAGCTCTCCGGGGGCGAGCAGCAGCGCGCCGCCCTCGCCCGCGCCCTGGCCGGACGGCCCGCCCTGCTCCTCGCCGACGAGCCGACCGGCAACCTCGATCTCTCGGCCGCCGACGGGATGATGCGGCTGCTGGTTCGGCTCAACCGCGACGGCATGACCATCGTCGTGGCCACCCATGACGAGCAGGTCGCCCGCCATGCGCGCCGAACCATCCGAATGCTCGACGGGCGGATTCTTCCCGACTAGTGGCAATGAACCGTGTCATGAGTCGCCCCCGCCTGCTCCTCCCCGGCCTGCTGGCCGTCGCCTGCCTCCTGACGGCGGGCTGCGACGAGGGCACCGAGGGCCGCATCCGCGAGAAGCGCGAGGTTTTCGCGAAGCTCGGGGCGGCGGTCCAGCAGCGTGTGGTCGACGGCATTATCGAGGTGGGCGACTCCGCCGACGTGGTCTACATGGCGATCGGCTCGCCCGCCCGGATGAAATCCAAGCAGACCAGCCGGGGCCGGGCCGAGATGTGGGTCTACCAGCACGCGGTCTCGGCCAACGGCGTCGCCCGCATGATGATTAACAACCCGAACTCCCGAGTCTACGTCACGAGTCTCTCGTCGCCCAACAGCCCCGGCGCGGTGATGCCGGGCCGACGCTCCGGGCCGGGCGGCGGGCCGCTCCCCGGCGGCGACCTGATTCCCACTCTCGACGCGCCGGAGGTCGAGGTGAACACGCTGTATGTGTTCTTCCTCGGCGACCGCGTGGTGGAGATCAAGCTGGCCACGCCCTAGCCGCGTTTCTCCCATTGACTCCCTAGAGGTGAAACGCAGGCTCCCCTCGTTCCCCGCCCCATGGCTCGCGTCGATCTCCTCCAAGGCACCCTCGACATGCTGATCCTGCGCGTCCTGAACTCGGGCGCCAATCACGGGTGGGGCATCGCCCAGAAGATCGAGGTGCTGTCGCAGCAGGCGCTGCGCGTCGAGGAGGGTTCGCTCTATCCGGCGCTCTACCGGATGGAGCAGAAGGGCTGGATCGCCGCCGAGTGGGGCCAGTCCGAGAACAACCGGAGGGCGAAGTTCTATGAGCTGACCCGCTCCGGCCGGAAGCAGCTGGCCGCGGAGCGTCAGGGTTGGCAGGACCTCTGCACCGCGATCCGCCAGGTGTTGGACTCGGCGTGACCCCGCCGTGCAGCTCTGGTGGCAGATCCGCTATCGGCTGAAGTGCCTGTTCCGGCGCTCCCAGCTCGAGGCCGAGATGGCCGAGGAGCTCAACCAGCACCTCGAGCTTCGCACGCAGGCCCATCTCGCGGCCGGATTCTCCGCTCCTGAGGCCCGCGCCCTCGCCCTCCGGCAGTTCGGCGGCGTCGAGCGCATCAAGGAGGACGCCCGCGAGCAGCGCGCCTTCGCCTGGCTCGTCGACGCGGCCCGCGATTTCGGGTTCGGCCTGCGCCAGCTCCGCCGGACTCCCACGATGGCGGTGACCGCCGTGCTCAGCCTCGCCCTCGGGATCGGCGCCGCCACGGCCATGTACAGCGTCACCCGCGGCGTGCTCTTCCGCCCGCTGCCATTCCCGCACGCGGAGCAGCTCGTCACGATCCGCGAGACCTGCCTGCCGCGCTTTCCCCAGGCCGGGGTTTCGCCGGGCGCGTTCAACCTCTGGCGCCAGGACCGCGCGCGGTTCGAACGCATCGCCGCCTGGGACTACAGCTATTTCCTGGTCGCCGGACTCGACCACCCCCAGCGGCGTTTTGCCCTGCGGGTGACGGCGGAGTTCCTCGCCGCCTACCAGGTCGCCCCTCTGCTCGGCCGCGATTTCCGTCCGGGCGACGAGGCCGCGGATGCCAATCCGGTCGTGATCATCGGGCATGCGCTGTGGCTCCAGCAGTTCGCCGGGCGCTCCGATGTCGTCGGCCGGCAGATCAGTCTCGATGGCCGCCTGCACACCATCATCGGCGTCGCCCCGCGCTGGTTCCCGCCCGCGAACTACACCGTCGACCTGTTCGTGCCCCGGCATTTCAGCCCGGAGGAGCGCGCGAACTTCAGCGATCACGATCTCGACGTGGTCGCCCGGCTCGCCCCCGGCGTTTCCCTCGCGGCCGCGACCGCCAGCTTGGCCGACGGGGCCCGGGAGCTCGCCGGCCAGCATCCCGACACCAACGGCGGCTGGGGCGTGTCCGTCACGAGTCTCCAGCAGGACACCACCTCCGCCTGGCGCACCGAGCTCTACACGCTGCTGGGCGCCGTCGGCCTCCTCCTCCTGATTGCGTGCGTGAACGTGGCGAACCTGCTGTTGGCGCGGGCCTACTCGCGGCGCCGCGAGCTGGCGGTCCGCGCCGCGCTCGGGGCCGGCCGGCTGCGGATTTTCCGCCAGATGATCAGCGAAAGCCTCGCGCTGGCGTTGCTGGGCGGAGTCCTCGGCGTCGCCCTCGCCTACGGCGGCACCCGGCTCCTGCTCCTGCTCGCGCCCAATTGGCTGCCGCGGGTCGGTGAGATCACGCTGGACGGCCCGGTCATGCTCTTTTCCGCGCTGGCGACCCTTGGCACCGGACTCGCGTTCGGCTTGGTCCCGGCGGTCTACGCGTGCCGCGTCGAGCGCACCGACGGTCTCAAGCGGGCGCTCGACCTCGAACCCGGTCCGGCCCGGAAGATCCGGCTCATCGGGGCCCTGGTCGTCGCGGAGGTCGCGCTGGCCACTTCCCTCCTTTTTGCCGCGGCGCTCCTCGTCAAGAGTCTCCAGGACCTCACTCGCATCGATCCGGGCTACCGCAGTGCCGATGTCTATTTCACCGGTTTCAATCTGCCGTCCGAGCATTTCGCCGGACGTCAGCAGCTGGCCTTCGTCGACTCCCTCACCGGCCTGCTCCGCCATCAGTCCGGCATCGAGGGCGTCGGCGTGGTGAGCCGCCCGACCGCCATGGCCGCGGCCTCGGCCGGGTCGGAGCTCGGCCAGGTCGCCGTGTCGTCGGCCACCCCCGGCTATTTCTCCGCCATGGGAATTTCCCAGCTCGCGGGCCGGATCTTTGCGGACGCGTCCGACCCCGCGGCCCCGCTTGAAATCGTGGTCGACACGGAACTGGCGCGCCGGCTTGCGCCCGGCGGCGAGGCGGTGGGCCGCCGGCTTCGGCTCGAGGCCCTGCCGGGCCGCGACGCGGTGGTCGTTGGCGTGGTCGCCCATGTCCGGCCGGGGCTCGGCGAGGACGACCCGGTGCCCCAAGCCTACCTGCCGTTTAGCGCGACCCCGGTCGAGTCGTTCTCCCTCTTCGTCCACAGCTCGCGCACCCAGCTCGACCTGACCCGGACCATTCGCTCGGCCGTGGCCGCGGTCGAGGGCGGGCTCGCCGTCGACCGGCTGCACTACCTGCCCAGCGCGCTCCATGCGTCGCTGCGCATCCACCGCTACGTGACCGCCCTCTTCGTGATCTTCGCCCTCCTGGCCCTGATGCTTTCGGCCGCCGGCGTCTATGGCGTGATGGCCTACTCCGTCGCACAGCGTACCAATGAATTCGGCGTCCGCGTGGCCCTCGGCGCGCACCGCCGGGACGTGATCCTAATGGTCATGCGCGAGGGCGCCCAGCTGATCCTCCTCGGCCTCGTGTGCGGCGGCGCGGGTGCGCTCGGGCTGTCGCGGCTGGTCAGCTTTGTTCTCTTCAACGTCCAGCCTTACGACGTCTCGACGCTTGGGATTGTAACGCTGCTGCTCGGCGGCATCGGCCTGCTGGCCTGCTGGGGTCCGGCGTGGCGGGCCACGACGGTCGAGCCGGTCACCGCCCTCCGGCTGGAGTAACGCGGCCGGGCTCTGGTCACTGCCGGGCGGCGAAGAAGAACCGGTCGCGCCCCGTCAGGTCCGGTCGGGACTCCGTCCGGCCGAAGCCCGCCGCGACTGCCAACTTCGCCAGCTCGGCGTGATGGGCGATGCCGGTCTCAAGCGCCAGCAGGCCGCCGTCCCGCAGAAATCGTGGGGCGCCCGCGATGATCACCCGCAGATCGGCCAGCCCGCCCTCCGCAGCCGTCAGCGCCTGCACCGGCTCGTGGGCGTGAACTTCCGGCAGCGTCGCGGCCGTTTCCTCGGCCGAGAGGTACGGGGGATTCGCCACGATCAGGTCGAACTGCCCGCCGGGCGGGAGCGCGGCGTACCAGTCGGACGCCAGCACCGTGACCCGCTCCGCCAGCCCGCACGCCGCGGCGTTTTCCCTCGCCAGCGCCAGAGCTTCGGCACTCGCGTCGACGGCGGTCACGGCGGCATTTGCGAAGTGCCGGGCCAGGCCGAGAGCCAGCGCGCCGCTGCCGGTCCCGAGGTCGAGGATCAATCCCGGCGAAAAATCGGGCCGCGTGGCCAGCAGCTCGACGAGATACTCGGTCTCGGGCCGCGGGATCAGCGCACGCCGGTCCACCTTCAGCTTCAGCCCGGCGAAATCGGTCTCGCCGAGAATGTACTGGACCGGCTCGCGCTGGCCCCGGCGGCGCACGAGCGGACGGATCTGCTCGAGCTCCGCGGCCGTAAGCGGACGCTCGAAGTTAAGGTAGAGCTGCATCCGCCGCAGGCCCAGCGCGTGCCCGACCAGGAGCTCGGCGTTGAGGCGCGGCGACTCGATGCCCTTCGTCGCGAAGAATTCCGTGGTCTTCTTGATGACGTCGAGGACCGTGAGCATGTCAGTCGTCGCCGCCCACCTTTGGCGGCGTGTAGACCTGGCCCGTCAGCGCCGCGAGCTTCTGCTGGTAATCCGCCTGCTGCAGCGCGGCGATGATCTCCTCGATCCCGCCCTCCATCACCTGCGGCAGGTTGTACAGCGTCAGTCCGATGCGATGATCCGTGAGTCGGTTCTGCGGGAAGTTGTAGGTGCGGATGCGTTCGCTGCGGTCACCCGAGCCGATCTGGCTGCGTCGCTCGGCCGCGTACTTCGCCCGCTCCTCGTCTTCCCGCCGCTGCAGCAGGCGGGAACGAAGCACCGTGAGGGCCTTCGCCTTGTTCTTCAGCTGCGAGCGCTCGTCGGCGCAGCTCACGATCAGGCCGGTGGGCTTGTGCAGGATCTGCACGGCCGAGTCGGTGGTGTTCACGCCCTGGCCGCCCGGGCCGCTCGCGCGGCTGACGGTGATCTCGAGGTCCTGCGGGTCGATCTGCACGTCGACCTCCTCGGCCTCGGGCA
>CAYYGV010000049.1:0-24571 GCA_964471615.1 uncultured Opitutaceae bacterium | reverse complement strand
ATGAAGGGCCGATACCATAGAAGCACCCGGGGGCTTGGCAAATGGCAAATCGGACGGCGGGGCCTTTAGCAGCAGGCTGGTGACTATCAGGGCGTTGGGGTGGCGGGAACCGCCGGGACCGACCTGATTCGGGCCGGCGACACGATCCGGCGCCCGAGCGCAAAATCCGGCTCGCCACTTGAGCGCGGCTCGCCAGCGTTCCGTCACCTTACCTTGCCATGACGGATACCCCTGCCGCCATTGCAGCCCCGGCGTCGCCCGCGCGCCTGGAGTCTGTCGACCTCCTGCGCGGCCTCGTCATGGTCGTGATGGCCATTGATCACGTCCGGGACTTCCTCCACTTCGGCGCGATCCAGGGCGTCGACCCGCTGGACCTGACCCGGACCACCGGGGCGGTTTTCCTCACGCGCTGGATCACCCACTTCTGCGCGCCGATCTTCTCGTTCCTGGCCGGGACAGGCGTCTGCTTCGCGCTGGCACGGGGCAAGAGCCGGGCGGAGATGAGCTGGTTCCTCATCACGCGCGGCGCGTGGCTGATCGTCCTCGAGCTGACGCTGTTCATGTGGTTCGGCTGGATGTTCAAGATCACGCTGGATTTCTACGTGCTGGCGACCCTGTGGTCGCTCGGCTGGTCGATGATCGTGCTGGCGGGCCTGATCTGGCTGCCGACGGGGCTGGTGGCGGCGCTGGGCCTGGCGCTGGTGCTGCTGCACAACGCGTTCGACGGCGTGGCGCCGGCGGCCTGGGGAGCGTGGGCGCCGCTGTGGCAGGTGCTGCACGCGGGTGGTTTCTTCGACCTCGGCCGGATCCACTTCTGGGCCTTCTACCCGCTGATCCCGTGGCCGGGCGTGATGGCGCTCGGCTATGTCTTCGGCTCGCTGTACCGGCTCGAAGGTGCGGCCCGCCGGCGCCGGCTGTGGCAGCTCGGCTTCGGGCTGACGGCGGCGTTCGTGGTGCTGCGTGCGACCAACCTGTACGGCAACCCGACGCTCTGGGCGCATCAGGGCAGCGGGCTGTTCACGGTGCTGTCGTTCCTCAACTGCGCCAAGTACCCGCCGTCGCTGCTCTACCTCCTGATGGCGCTCGGTCCGGCGTGCCTGCTGCTCGCGTGGTGGGACGGCGGCACGCCCTCATGGCTGCGGCCGCTGCTCGCGTACGGGCGCGTGCCGATGTTCTACTACGTGCTCCACATCCCGCTCATCCACGCGATTGCCTGGGTCTGGGCGAAGGCGAGCTTCGGTCGGGCCGATTTCCTCCTGCTCGCCGAGAACTCGCCGCCCAACGCCGGCTTCGGCCTGCCGGTCGTCTACGCCGTGTGGGCCGCGGTCGTGCTGGCCCTGTACCTACCCTGCCGCTGGTTCGCCGACGTGAAGCGCCGCCGGCGCGAGGCGTGGCTGAGCTACTTCTGAGAGGGCGAGTTGAAGGTTGAAGGCTGAGGGTTGAAAGGCGGAGGAGTCCGACCTTTCGCCTCAAGCCGGGCGCCATCAGTCGTTCCAGTACGGCTCAGACGCGGCCGCGGAAGTAATCGATGGTGCGCTTCAGGCCCTCCTCGAGCGGGACCTTGGGCTCCCACTTGAGCACCTTGCGGGCGAGCGTGATGTCGGGCTGGCGCTGCTTCGGGTCGTCGGACGGGAGCGGCTTGTGCACGAGCTTCGACTTGCCGCCGACGAGCTTGAGCGTGAGCTCGGCGAGTTCCTTCATCGTGAACTCGCCCGGGTTGCCGAGGTTCAGCGGACCGACGGTTTCCGTCTGGGCCATGAACCGGACGAAACCCTCGATCAGGTCGTCGACATAGCAGAACGAGCGCGTCTGGGAGCCGTCGCCGTAGATCGTGATGTCGTCGCCGCGGAGCGCCTGGACGATGAAGTTCGACACGACGCGGCCGTCGGCCTCGTGCATGCGGGGGCCGTAGGTGTTGAAGATGCGGACGACGCGGATATCGACCCGGTTCTCGCGGTGGTAGTCGAAGAACAGCGTCTCGGCGCACCGCTTGCCCTCGTCGTAGCACGAGCGCTTGCCGATCGGGTTGACGTTGCCCCAGTAGCTCTCGGGCTGCGGATGAACCTGGGGGTCGCCGTAGACCTCGGACGTCGAGGCCTGAAAGACGCGGGCTTTGACGCGCTTGGCCAGCCCGAGGCAGTTGATCGAGCCCATCACGGACGTCTTGATGGTCTTGATCGGGTTGTACTGGTAGTGCGGCGGCGAGGCCGGGCAGGCGAGGTTGTAGATCTGGTCCACCTCGAACTTGAACGGGTCGATGATGTCGTGGCGGACGAACTCGAAGCGCGTGTTGCCGAGCAGGTGCTCGATGTTGCTCTTCCGGCCGGTGAACAGGTTGTCGATGCAGATGACCTCGTGGCCCTCGCGAAGAAGGCGTTCGCAAAGATGGGAGCCGAGGAAGCCGGCGCCGCCGGTGACGAGTATGCGCATGGGAAAAATGAGAGGGAAACTCGGCCAATTGGCGAGTGCAGGAATTGGGCTCGGCCCACGCGGCCGGTCGAATTGCGCTGGCCTGACGCGGCGGGTCTGCGCAGCCTACCCGCCGATGTCCGGCACGCCTGCCCCACGGACCCCGTTTCCCGATACCGGCCGGGCCGTGCTGATGGTCGTCGCCTACGTGTCGGCGCAGGCCATCCTGGGTTTCTTCGTCGGAATAGTGGCGGCCATCCTGGGACACGGCGACACCCCCACGGTCGGCTCGGTCATGGGGGACGCTTGGGTGCTCCTGCTCACGCTGGTCCCCTCGGCCATGGGCATGCTGGCCCTCGGGCGGTACCTGACCCGGGAAACGCCGGCGCAGTTTTTTCGGCTGCGCCCGTTTCCCGTGGCCCTGGTGCCGGCGATGGTGGTGACCGCCGTGGGCGCCTCGTTCGTGCTGATCGAGGTCGACAATGCCATCTGTCACGTGCTGGCCCTGGCGCTCGCCCCGAAGAAGCTGCCGCCGGACCTGCTCGACATGGCCGCCGCGCCGGTCGGGGCCTTTGTCCTGGCGGTGGTGGCGGCGCCGTGGCTGGAGGAATATTTCTTCCGCGGGCTCATCCTGCGCGGGCTGCTGGCGCGCCATCGCATGAGCGCGGCGGTGATCCTGAATGCGGTTCTGTTCGGCCTGATGCACGCCAACCTCCGCCAGTTCGTGCTCGGCACCGTGATCGGGTTGATCTTCGGCTGGTGGTACGCCCGCACCCGCTCGGTCGCGCCCGGCATCGTGGGTCACATGGTGTTCAACTCCGTCTCCTGGCTGGCGGCGCAATGGCCGGCGCTCGCGACGCTGGGATTGGGCCGGCAGGGCGGCGTGGTCCGACACGAACCGTGGTGGCTCTTCCTGGGCGGCGCGGGACTGCTGGCGGGCGGCCTGCTGCTCTTCCATCGCACCTGCCCCAGCCTGCCGCCGCCCCAACCATTTCCAGAACCTCCTCCGTCAAGCGAACCTCCCCTGCTCGACCAGCCGCCCTTGCTGGCACCGCCGCCAAGCACCTGACCGCGGCACGTCACGCCGGCCAGGCCATTCCGGAATCCGGATTCCGGAATTGAATCAGCGCCTTTCGGTGCGCGTCGCCGCTCCCGCCTCATAGCGCTCGATCCACGTGCGGTGCCATGGCGTGTAGTCACCGGCCTCGAGGTGCGCCCGGGCCTGGCTCATCAGGTCGAGGTAGAAATGGAGATTGTGCAGGGTGAGCAGCGTGCAGCTCAGGATCTCGCCGGCGAGCGTGAGGTGCCGCAGGTAGGCGCGGGAAAAATTGCGGCAGGTGTAGTTGTCGAGCCCCTCAACGATCGGCCGCGCATCGGTCCGGTATTGCTCGTTGCGCAGGTTCATCGGGCCTTCGGGCGTGAACACGAGGCCGTTGCGCGCGACGCGGGACGGCAGGACGCAGTCGAACATGTCGACGCCGAGCGCGATCATCTTGAGCAGCTGCGGGGGCGTGCCGAGGCCCATGGTGTAGCGGGGCTTGTCGGCGGGCAGGAACGGCGTGGTTGCGGCGACCTGCTTCAGCATCTCGGGCTCGGGCTCCCCGACGCTGACTCCGCCCACGGCATATCCCGGGAAATCGAGAGCGGCGAGGGACTCGGCCGCCTCGCGCCGGAGGTCGTCAAACGTCGAGCCTTGGGCGATGGCAAAGACATGGTGCCCGTTCGCGAAGAACCCGCTGCCGGTGGCGATCTGCCGGCACTGCTGCGCCCAGCGGTGGCTGCGCGCGACGGCGGCGGCGCATTCGTCACGCTCGCAGGGCCACGGCGGGCACTCGTCGAGCACCATCGCGATGTCGCTGCCGAGGTTCTGCTGGATGGTCATGACCTCGCGCGGTCCGAGGAAGAGCTTGGCACCGTCGAGGTGGGACTGGAACGCCACGCCGTCGTCGCGGATGTCGCGGAGCTTGGCCAGCGAGAACACCTGGAAGCCGCCGCTGTCGGTCAGGATCGGGCCGTCCCAGCCCATGAACCGGTGGAGTCCCCCGAGATCCCGCACCAGGTCGCTGCCGGGGCGCAGGTTGAGGTGATACGTGTTGCCCAGGATGATCTGGGCACCGATTTCGCGGAGATGGGCGGGCGTGAGCGACTTGACGGTGCCCTGAGTACCGACCGGCATGAAGATCGGGGTCTCGATCACGCCATGACGGGTCCGCAGCCGGCCGCGGCGGGCGGCGGATGCGGGGTCGGTGCCGAGGAGCTGGAAGTGGGAGGACACGGCAGATTGCGGATTGCGAATCGCGGATTGCGGATTGGGGAGCCAGCGGGCGATTTTGGCAAGGGAGGAGGTACGGAGCCATAGGCCAAATGGCCTGCTGGCAGGGCAATTGCGGATTTGCCACTCGATGGGTTCCCTGTTCCCTTGGGCAATCCGCCATTCGCGATCCGCAATCCGCAATTCCAAGCCGTGCTGCTCGTCATCGACAACTACGACTCGTTCACCTTCAACCTCGTCCAGTATTTTGGGCAGCTGGGGGTGACGCAGCGCGTTTTCCGCAACAACGAGATCACGCCGGCCGAGGCGCTCGCCCTGAAGCCGGACCGGGTGCTGCTTTCGCCGGGTCCCTGCTCGCCAAAGGAGGCGGGGGTGACGCTGGACATCATCAAGGCCTTTGCTGGGGTGAAACCGATCTTCGGCGTCTGCCTGGGTCACCAATCGATCGGTCACTATTTCGGCGGCAAGGTCGTGCGGGCGTCGCGGCTCATGCACGGCAAGACCTCGCCGATCCGGCACAAGGACACCGACGTTTTCCAGGGGCTGCCGCAGGGCTTCCAAGCCACCCGGTACCACTCGCTGCTGGTCGAACGCGAGACCTTCCCGGCCGAGCTGGAGATCACCGCGGAAACGGCCGAAGGCGAGGTCATGGGCCTCCGCCACCGCACCCTCCCCATCTGGGGCGTGCAGTTCCACCCCGAATCCATCGCGACCGAGGGGGGAATGAGGATTTTGCAGAACTTTCTTTCCCTGCAGTAGCGAGTAGCGCGTAGCGGGTAGCGAGCATTACATCCACGATTCCGGACCCAATCACGCGCCACGTTGTCTATCTGAATTCCTACTCGCTACCCGCTACTCACTACTCGCTACTCTCCACCCATGCGCTGCCCGAAATGCACCTCCATTGAGGACAAGGTCATCGACTCCCGGATTTCGAAGGAAGGCTCGACGATCCGCCGCCGGCGCGAATGCCTCGAGTGCGGCCATCGGTTCACGACGACGGAGGGGCTGGTCCGGGACGGCATGGTGGTGATCAAGCGCGACGGCCGGCGCGAGGAGTTTTCCCGCGAGAAGTTGCTCCACGCGGTCCGCGCCGCCTGCCACAAGCGTCCGGTCGACGCCGAGCAGATCGGCATGCTGCTGGAGGACGTGATCGACGTGCTGGAGGCCCAGTACGAGAGCGAAATTCCCTCCGCGGCGATCGGCGACGCGGTCATGCAGCGCCTCAAGGCCGTGGACCAGGTGGCCTACGTGCGCTTCGCGAGCGTGTACAAGGAATTCCGGGACGTGGCGGAGTTCATGACCGAGATCAGCGCGCTGTCCAAGAAGCCGAAATGAGCCGCGACCGCGCCGACCTGCGCCGCCTCCACTTCATCAACGCGTTGTTCGCGCACGCGACCGGTCACGACCTCTATCTCGCGGAGCAGATCAAGCAGGCCATCACGTTCAGCCTCTCCGACCTGGCGGCCCAGACCGCGGCCCATCCGGATTACGCCGCGAAATTCGACACGGAGTTCAATGCGGCCGCCGCCCTGCTCATGGCCCGGCTGTTCTCACATCTGCCGCGCCGGGGCTTCTATCACTGGGACGCCGCGCTGACGCCGGAAGCCGCGACCCCGCTGTTCGCCCGCGCTGAGCTGATGGCGGGGCTGCGTCACCTGGCCCGCTTTCGGGAATCGACGCTGCTGGTGACCAATCTCCGTCCGGCGCTGATCCCGCCCGAGCGTCGCGCCACGCCCCGCCGTCGCCGCGATTACGAGGACGCACTGGCGTTCATCCAGGATCTCACCGCCGCCCGGACGACCCGCGCAGCGGAGCTGCAGCTGTTGTTTTTGTAGTAGCGAGTAGCGCGTAGCGGGTAGCGAGCATGTGGCGAGGCTTGCGGGAAGGACGGGCCAGGACCGGCGTTGCCACTCAGCCAAATTCGATCACGCTGTCGCTAGCCTACTCGCTACGCGCTACCCGCTACTCGCTACTATCATGAAAACCATCTTCCAGAAAATCATCGCCCGGGAGATTCCGGCCAAGATCGAGCATGAGGATGAGCATTGCGTGGTGATCCACGACATCCAGCCCCAGGCGCCCGTGCACATGCTCGTGATCCCGAAGCGGCTCGTGGCCCGGCTGAGCGAGGCGCGGCCGGACGACCAGCCGCTGCTGGGTCACCTGCTGCTCACCGCCGGCAAGGTCGCGCGGAAGCTCCAGCTCACCGAGGGCTACCGCATCGTGATCAACAACGGTCCGTTCGGCGGCGAGTCCGTGCCGCACCTGCACGTCCACGTGCTCGGCCGGCGCCAGCTGACTTGGCCGCCGGGATGAGCCGCGGACGCGGCTGGAGAATCGGAGATTGGAGTGGGGAGATGGAATACCCGCAGACCGTGGCCGGGGCATTCCAGCTTCCAGCTCCCAGCTCCTAACTTCCATCCACCGGCGGCGCGAGGCGCCGCTTAGCGCAGGCCCGGGTAGTCGAGGGTGCCGAAGTGGTCGGCGAGGGTCTCGGCGCGGCGGATCAGGCGGTACTTCGTGCCGCCCTGCCAGAGGACCTCGGCGGAGCGGAGCTTGCCGTTGTAATTGAAACCCATCGCGTGGCCATGGGCGCCGGTGTCGTGGATCACGACCAGATCCCCGATCGCGGGATCGGCGATCTCGCGGTCGACGGCGAACTTGTCGTTGTTCTCACAGAGCGAACCGGTGACGTCGTAGACCTTGCGCGCACCGCTTTCCTTTCCGGGCACGGTGATGTGGTGATACGAGCCGTACATGCCGGGGCGCATCAGGTTCGCCATGCAGGCGTCGAGCCCGACGTAGTTCTTGTAGATCGCCTTCTTGTGGAGCACGCGGGAAACCAGGTAGCCGTAGGGTCCCGTGATCATGCGGCCGCACTCCATGGCGATGCGAATCGGGCCGAGGCCGGCCGCGACGATCGTACGCTCGTAGACCTCGCGGATGCGGGCGCCGAGCGCGGCCAGGTCGACGGCGGCCTGGTTCGGGCGGTACGGGATGCCGATGCCGCCGCCGAGGTTGACGTACTCGAACCGGATGCCGAGTTCGCGGCTCAGTTCCACCACCAGGCTGAAGAGCATCTGGGCGGTCTCGACGAAGTAGTCGGGGTTGAGCTCGTTCGATGCGACCATCGTGTGGAGCCCGAAGCGCTTCACGCCCTTGTCGCGGATGGTCCGGTAGCCCTCGAACAGCTGCTCGCGGGTGAAGCCGTACTTGGCCTCCTCGGGCTTGCCGATGATGGCGTTGCCGGCCTTCAGCGGGCCGGGATTGTAGCGGAAGCACAGCATCTCGGGGAGCTTCCCGCCGAGACTCTGCTCGAGGAAGGCGATGTGGCTGATGTCGTCGAGGTTGATCAGCGCGCCGAGCTGGTGGGCCTTCTGGTACTCGTAGGCCGGCGTGTCGTTCGACGTGAAGACGATTTGGTGGCCCTTGATGCCGACCGCCTCGCAGAGGCGGAGCTCGGCCAGGGACGAGCAGTCGCCGCCGAGGCCTTCCTGCTTGAGCACCTCGAGCACGTACGGGTTCGGTAGGGCCTTCACCGCGTAGTGGTTCATGAACCCGCCCGGCACCCATGAGAACGCCTGGTAGAACGCGCGGGCGTTCCGGCGCATCGCCTCCTCATCATAGATGTGGAAGGGCGTCGGCACCTGGGCGGTGATGGCCTCGAGTTGTTCCTTGGTGAACGGGAGCGATTTGGTCGTCACGGCGAAAGGCGCGAAAAAAGGCAAAGCATTCCCCCGGTGTCAACCGTGCGCCCCGTCAGGCCCCGGGCCGGTGCCGCTGACGGTAGCCCCGGGCGTCGAGCCCGGTGAAGTGGCGGAAGACGCGGGCGAAGTACTGGCTGGAGCTGAAGCCGCAGGCGAGGGCGATGTCGGTGATGGAGGCCTCGGTCTCCTTGAGCGCCTGCTTGGCCCGGTCGATCCGCAGGCGGTTGACCAGCACGAGGGGGCTATCGCCGGTCAGGCGACGGCACAGGGTGGCAAATCGTGAACGTCCGAGTCCGCACTGCCCGGCCATCTCCTCAAGGGACCACGTGTCCGGGCTGCGCTCCCGCAGCCGCCCGATGAAATCGGCCACCCGGCGCTCGGACGCCGCCGCCGCGCCGTCGGCCGGCCCGGCCTCGATGCTGCGCACCAGCTCGAACACCGCCAGCCGCACCAGGGCGTGGCAATAGCTTGGGCTGTGGGCGCCGGGATGGGCTAGCTCCTCGACGATGACGGGCAGCAGCCAGCGCATGCGCGAGGTCGCCGGGTAGCAATGCCGTCCGCACCGGGTCAGCAGCCCGCTGATGCGCCGCGCCTCGGTGGCGCTGATCCCAAAGGCCGGGTGGAAACCGAACGATGCGCGCGGCCGGCGCAGCCCGCCGTCGAGGCCGATCTGGACCCATTGCCAGTGGTGGCCCGGCTCGAACTCGTCGACGCTCCCGTGCTCCTGCCACGGCAGCGAGAAATACACCGAGCCGGCCGTGACCCGCTCAACGCGGCCCTCGACGTGCCAGTTGAGCGCGCCCTTCTCGAGCAGGATGATCTCGAGGCCGTGGTCGCGGTGCGTCGGGAGGGTGCGGGCGCTGCCGCGGCCGAAGCGCGGGATGCTCTTCATCGATGTGCACGATTTGCCACTGTCCAACGCTGGACGCAAGCCGCGGCCGCGGCTGCTAGACTGGCCGCGACAACCCACCCGGGCTGTCGGCTCCCCGGAGCCGCTGGAACCCACCCCATGAAACTCACCTCAACCCAGATCGACCATTTCCGGCGCAAGGGCTACGTGGCCGTGCCCGGTTTCTTCAACGCGCAGGAGACCGCGGCCCTGCAGGCCGACATCGCCCGCCTCAAGCGCAATGGCTTTCTGCGCAACGTCGCGACCGACGGCGACGGCAAGACCCAATCGTCCACGAAGCAAAACCTGCAGCTCTGTCCCGCGAATTTCTACAGCACGCTGATCCGCGCCCTGCCCTTCGCGCCCAAGGTCGTCGACGCGGTCACCAAGCTGATCGGCCCGGAGATCACCCTCCACCTTGATCAGATCTTCCTGAAACCCGGCCGGACCGGCATGGGCACCGCGTGGCACCAGGACAACGCGTATTTCCGGATCCCCAAGCCGCTCCGCGGGACGGCCATGTGGATCGCGGTGCATGACGCCACGGCGGCGAACGGGACGATCCGCGTGATTCCGGACGCCTGGGAAGAGCCCCTGCCCCACCAGCGCGACGGGAACAGCGATCATCATATCCGCTGTTCCCCGGACGAGGCGAAGGCGGAGACCGTCGAGCTGAAGGCCGGCGGCGTGGTCTTCTTCTGCTACGGCACCCCGCATGCGACCGGCGACAACCAGACCGACACCGAGCGGGCGGGCCTGGCGTATCATTTCCTGTGCGAGGACCAGACCGACGACGCGTTCTACTCGTCCGGCCGGATCGGCAATCCCCGACCCCGCCTCACCGGCTCGCGCGCGACCGGCGGCTTGGAGGAGTACGGCAACGTCATCGCGGGCACTTGGGACGCCGAGGTAGCGCGGGCGGTCGCGCCGCGGTAGGCGCGCGGGACGCGCGAGTCGAAGGTCTCAGGTCGAAAGGCGAAGGTCGACAGCGCGGCTTTGCCGCGGGCAGAGCGTGTCTACAGATCCGTTTTGTCATGCTGAACGGAGTGAAGCATCCAGCGGGACATGGTCGAAGCCCTGGCGATAGCTAACTGGATTCTTCGCTTCGCTCAGAATGACAGGCAGAAAAGCCAGGTTTGGAGACACCTCCTAGCCCATCACGCGCCCGGTCATTCGACCTGGGACTTTCGACCTGAGACGCGTGCGCGCTCCGCGCGCACGCTAGCTGCCTTCCTCGACCTTGATGTGGAGGCGATCGGCGCAGGACTGGCAGATGCCGTGGGTGATTTTGCCCTCGTTGTGGCGGACCAGGTATTCGGTGACCTCGTGCCAGTAACCCTCGTCGTCACGGACCTTCCGGCACCAGGCGCAGATGGGCAGCAGCCCGGACAGCGTCGTGAGCTCGACGCGGGAGGCGGCCAGCTCGTCGCTGCGGTTCTTCAGCACGGCGATCAGGACGGCGACAAAGAGCGCCACGTCGAACACGACGGCGTCGGCGTAGTCGACATAGGTCAGCAGCGCGGGCTCCCGCGAGGTTGGCCCGAGTCCGAGGATGCCGTAACCCGCCACCCGCAGGAACAGGTAGATGGCCTGCACCAGAAAGATGCCCGCCGGGGAAATCAGGGAGTCGGCGAGGTGATTCCGGGTCTGTCGGAGGTAGAAAAAGCTGGCGAGGCAGAAGGCGCCCCAGATGACGCGGCTCAGGATCACGCGGGCCACGCTGCTGGGATGCGACGGCCCGAACACCACCAGCGCGAGCCCGTAGGCGATGACGACCGCAGCGATGATCAGCACCTGCGGGCGCCGGCCAGCGGCGCGCTGCGCGCCCAGGAACAGCACGCCGTACGCGACCGTCACCATCAGCCGTGAGACAAACCGGGCGTCCGGCGAGTACCAGAGCGCGCTGTAGACAAAGAGGAAGTCCGTGAACGCAAACAGCCAGGCACCCAAGGCCCAAAACCCAAAGTCCGGCGACCGCTGGCTGGTCCACCACAGGTACGTGAGCTGCAGCGCCAGCATGATGGCCGTGAAACCTGCAGTGAGGAAAAACGAGGTCTCGGCGTTCATCAGTGGGGCGACAGGGCGGACGAAATAAAAAGCGGTCGCCGGGGCCGGTGCAATGCCAAGTCGCTGACTGCCATCGTGTCCGTGGTCCCGATGATTGGGGGCCTTGATCGCCGACCGCAGCAGCGCCTCGTCGTGGTCATTCCGGTGAGGGACGACCCTAACTGGGCTGGAGCTCGCGGCTGCAGGCCCCTCGAGGCCCAACCGGGCAACCGGGCCTAGATGATCTCGCGGTAGTCGCGGTCGGGCAGCGGCTCGAGCGGGGCGCCGGGGAGGGTCTGGTACCAGTAGGCGACCGAGGCGATGTCGTCCTGCAGCGCGAGGTAGCGCTTGTGCGGGAAGTCGCGGTCGAGGTCGCGCCAGCCGAGCGCCTGCATCGTCACGCGGAGGTCCTTCTTGAAGAACACCGGGTCGTGCACGTGGAAACGGTAGAGCGTCATGCGCGCGCCCACCTGCATCGACTTGCCCACGACGTGCTGGAAGCCGAAGTACGGCGAGGAAAAGTTGTTCTCGTCGAAGCCCCACGCGCCGCCAAAGTAGTCCTCCGTGCCGGTGCCGCAGATCGTTGGCCACTCCTTGTCCCCGTCGAGGTACATCTTGATCTCGCCCTCGCCCCACCAGCCGGCGCTGTTCTGCTGCCAGCTCATGAAGGTGCCGACGTACTGGCCGTGGCCCTTCACGCCCGAGAGGATCGTGTAGACCTCCTTGTACGGGACCGGATTGGTCCGGCGGAACTGCGCGTGGAAATACAGCGCGTCCGCCGGCACCGGCTCGAGGGTGAAGTTGATGGTGTAGAAGAAATGGGTCAGGTCCTGCCCGAGGGTGTTCTCCACCGTGATCCGCACGTGCTTCCGGAACGGCATCGGGAAAAAGCAGTTCATCCCGCCCTTCGGGTTCACGTTGATCGGCTGTGCCGTGATGTTCTGGTCCTTGCTCCACGACTGGCACATGAAGTCGCCGATCGGGCACTCGACCGACGGGTGCTTCTGGCCGTCCCAGTAGATGCGGAGGATCGTCTGCCGGCGGAACCGCATGTCGAAGGTGATCCAGATGTGACGGAGGAAACCCGGGCCCTCGTGATCCATGATCGTGATGGTCTCGCCCGCCTTGATCGGACGGCAGGGCGAGCACTTCCAGCCCCGGCCCAGGTCGCGGGCCTGATTCCACGCCGCCGGCTCGAGCGTCGTCTTCGGCGTCGCGGAGCCGCCGACGCCCTTCTTGCCGTCGGGATTCTCCGCCGAGATCGAGCGGGACTCGGCCTGACGCTTTTGGAAGAGGTTCGAGAGATCGATGGAGTTCATGCGGGGTTCGGAGTTCGAAATTCGGAGTTCGGGTTTGCGGAAGGTGAACGGGGACGGGTGGCGATGCGAATCGTTTTTGGCGGCCGCGCGCTCGCCGGGATGTTTTTTCACCGCGAAGGCCGCGGAACTCGCGAAGCAATCCCTCGAGACGGAACGCTGGTCTGGCTTCGCGCTTTTCGCGTCCTTGGCGGTGAAATATCCGACGCGAGCCGTCAGGATCTTGCTTCGAAGGTGCCGTCGGCGTGCTTGGCGATGAGGCGTTTCAACTCCAGCAGCATCAGGGCGGCCGCCAGTCGATCCGACGGGAGGCCGGTCGCGGTCGCGAGCGAATCGGCGTTCAGCATGGCGCCGCCGCGGAACTGCTCCCAGGCCGTTGCCTCGTCCGGGCTCAGGTCGCGCGGCTCGGCCGGCGCGGCGCCGGCCTTGGGCGGAATCGGCGCCGGACGCAGGCCCTCGAGGTAGTTCAGCTCGGCCAGGACGTCGTCGACGCTGGTCAGGAGCGTCGCGCCGTCGCGGATCAGCTGGTGGCAGCCGGCGCTGGAGTTCTGGTCGATGCGGCCCGGCACGGCGAAGAGCAGCCGGCCCTGCTCGCCGGCGAAGCGCGCCGTGATCATGGCCCCGCCGCTGACGTCCGTCTCGACCACGATCGTAGCCTCGCACATGCCCGCGACGACGCGGTTGCGCATCGGGAAGCTCTGCTTGTCGGCCCGCCGGCCGAAGGGAAACTCCGAGAGGACGGCACCCGACGCCTCGATCTGCCGGTAGAGGCCGAGGTTTTCCGGCGGGTAGATGATGTCGATGCCGCAGCCTAGGACCGCCGCCGTCTTGCCACCGACGGACAGGGCTCCCTCGTGCGCCGCGGTGTCGATGCCCCGCGCCAATCCGCTGACCACGCAGAACCCGAGCCGCGCGAGCTCGGCGCCCAGCCGGCGAGCGGTCGCCTGGCCGTACAACGTCGCGCGCCGGGAGCCCACGATGGCGATGTTGGGCTGGGTGAATTCGTAGTGGCCTTTCCGGTAGAGTCCGATCGGCGGGTCGCTGATTTCCTTCAGGAGCTTCGGATAGGCGGTATCCCGCGTGGTGATGAACGTGGCCCCGGCCTTCGCCATGCGCTCCTCCTCGCGGGCGAGGTCAAAGTGCTGAGTCCATTGCGCGATGGTCGCGCTGATTACCGGACCAACGCCCTTCACTGACTCCAACCGGCGCGCACCGGCGGTGAACACGGCGCGCGGATCGCCGCCGAGCTCGGCCAGCAGGCGATTGAGGGTGATCGGCCCGATGTTCGGCAGCGCGTTCAGCACCAGGAACGCCTGCGACTCGGTCAGCTCACGGGTCATGCCGCGACTCTCGCAGCGCCGCGGCCAGAAAGTCGAGCAGCTGTGTCGTCTGCACCGCCGTCTGGCCAAGATTGCGGGCCAGCAAATCAGCTGCGCTTCCGTGCCAGACCGCGCCGCGCGCCGCCGCCAGCAGCGGATCGTCCGGGGTTTGCGCCAGGAGTCCGCCAATCAGGCCGGCCAGCAGGTCGCCGCTGCCGCCGCGTGCGAGCACCGGGCCGCCGTGGAAACTGTGGTAGACCGCCTCGCCGTCGCTGATGCGTGTGACCGGCCCCTTGAGCACCACCGTCGCTTTTCGCCGGCGCGCATACTCGCGCAGGTCGTATCCGTCGCAGATCCGGGCGAATTCGCCGGCATGAGGCGTGAGCACCAGCGGCGCCTTGGCTGCCTTGATCAATTCGGGTTGGAGAGCGTCGGCGTCGAGCAGCGTCGGCAGCCGCACCGAGCCCAGCACGTCCGCCACCAGCGCGAAGGTCTCGGCTTCGCGTCCCAGGCCCGGCCCGATCACCAACGCCTGGGCCCGTCCCAGCCGCGCCTGCAGCAGGGCCCGTCCTTCCAAGGCGAGCCCGCCGTCGGGGGTCTCGGGCCAGCCAACCCACATTGCCTCCGGCGCGCGGGCGGCAAACGCCGGCGCAAGCGCCTCGGGCACAAAGGCGGTCACGAGCCCGGCCCCACCCCGCAACGCGGCGAGCGCGGTCATCAGCACGGCGCCGGGGTAGCTGCGGGAACCGCCCAGCACGAGGACGTGGCCGAGCCGACGCTTGTCGACCGCCGCGGGACGCAGTCCGGCCAGCGGCGCGAGCAGGCCGGGGGCGATCACCCGGTCGCGGCCCTTTTCGGTGCCGGAGAAGAACCCAAGATCGAGATACCGGAGGCGCCCGGCGCGGTCGCCCGTGAAGAGCGGCTCCTTCACGCTGCCCGTGGCGTAGGTGAAGTCGGCGCGGAACAGCCCGGCACTCGGCAGGTCGACCGCGGCGCGCAGCCGGACCGGGAGCTCGTTCGCGCGGTCGAGTAGCACGGCGACCTCGGGACCGACCGGAGGCCGAAACTGGAACCCGAACACCCCGTCGAGACACAGCTCATAGTTCCCGCTGAGCACGTGGCCGGGAGGCAGCACCGCGAGCCGGGGACCGGCGGCCTGAGCGAGTTCGCGGTACGCCCGGAGCGCGAGCGGACGGAGCGCGCGCTCACCGAACGCGAAACGCACGTGAAAGCTGGCGTGCGGGAACCGGCCGGCAAGGTCGGCCGCGGCGAGCAGCGCGTCGCCGCCATTGTGGCCCTTGCCGACGAGCACCAGCACCCGGCCCGAGGGTGCAAACCCGCCGATCTCGCGGAAATCCTCCAGCAGGCCGACGGCCACGGCGCGGCCCGCCTGCTGCATCGCAGGCCACTCGCGGGCCTCGTCGCCGCCGAACCGTTTCGCCTCGAGCCGGCCGGCGGCCTCGCACGACAGGATCGGGTGACTAGGCAGGCTCATGGCAGGAAAAACGTCACTGGGGCGTGCCGCCCGTCAGCCACTCGCGGCGCTGCTCCTCGGTCTCGGTGTACTGCAGCGGGGAGTTCTTGGGCACGCCGTGATTCAGGATCGGACGGGTCAGTCGCGGGATCGAGCGGAAGTAGAACCCGTCGCCGACACGCATGACCTCGTAGCAGACGGAGTAGGTTTTCTTCTCCACGTCCCAGAGCGCGACCTCGGTGAGATCGTGGTCCCACGCGGCGTGTTTGCCCCAGTCGGCGAAGACGGCCTCGATGTCGCTCATCTTCGGCCGGTCGAGCACGACATGCTGCGTTGGCGGCTCCGGCCGGACGGGCGGAACCGGCCGGGGCAGCGCCCACACGAACAGCGCGCCAATCACGAAGCCCAGCAGGACCCATGACGGGGTCTTGGACAGGCGGGACGGCGACGGCGGCCGGTCGGGGGATTCGTCCATGGTAACCTCAAGCCCGCACGAGGGCGGCGACCGCCATGGCGTGGGTCTCGGTGTGGGAGAGCGTGAGCAGCACGTGGGTGGCGCCGACCTGACGCAGCAGCGCCTGGCCCTTTTCGTCGAGCCGGACAAGCGGCTCGTGGCGCGATCCGTGGTAGACCGACACGGAACGCCAGCCGAGCTCGGCGCCGATGCCGGTGGTGAAACACTTCGAGACCGCCTCCTTGGCGGCGAAGCGGGCGGCGTAGTGCTTGTGGGGATGGGCCATGCCGCCGCAGTAGGCGCGCTCCTCCTCGGAAAACACCCGCTCAAGGAAACGCGCTCCCTGCCGCTCCAGCACGCCCCGCACCCGCTCGACCTCGATCAGGTCGGCGCCAAGGGCGACGAGGATACCGCCGGGGGGGAGGGAGAGGTCCATGGGGTCGGAAGTAGCGAGTAGCGCGTAGCGGGTAGTGAGTAGGAAATCGGCGGGAAGAACGAGAGGGATGGTATGCAGTCCGGATTGAAATGCTCGCTACGCGCTACCCGCTACTGCCGCGGATTCATCCTCGCCTTCAGTTCGCGGACGGCTTCCTCGATGCCGGTGAACAGGGCGCGGCTGATGATGCTGTGGCCAATGTTGAGCTCGTGGAGATGCGGCAGGGTCCGAATCTCGGCGATGTTGACGTAGTTGATGCCGTGGCCGGCGTTCACGGTGAGACCCAGCTCGTGGGCCCGCACGCAGCCGAGCCGGAGGGCGTTGAATTCCTTGGTCCGGGCCGACGTGTAATAGGCGTTGGCGTAGGCGCCGGTGTGCAGCTCGACGATCGGGGCGCGCAGCTTGGCGGCCAGGTCGATCTGCGCCTCTTCAGGGTCGATGAAGAGGCTCGTCTGGATGCCGGCGTCGGTCATCGCGTCAATCACCGCCTTCACCCGGGCACGCTGCCCCACCACGTCGAGCCCGCCCTCGGTGGAGACCTCCTGGCGGTTCTCCGGCACGAGGCAGACGGTGGCGGGCTTCAACTTCAGGGCGAAGGCTGTCATCTCGGGCGTGCAGGCCATCTCGAGGTTGAGCCGGGTCGAGATGCTCTCGCGCAGGCGCCAGACATCGCGCTCCTGGATGTGACGGCGGTCTTCGCGGAGGTGGACGGTGATGCCATCGGCTCCCGCCCGCTCGCCGAGCAGGGCCAGGGCGACCGGATCCGGCTCGACCGCGCCCCCGACGGTGGCCGGCGCTTCACGGTAGCGCGCCTGCCGGACCGTGGCGCAATGGTCAATGTTGAGGCCGAGCAGAATCATGGGACGGAGGTTTGACGCGATTAAGCGACCTGTGAATCTGCAAGGCAAAGCGAAATGACCCCGTCGACCGAGCCGAAGCCCGCCGCACCCGCTGCCCCCAAGCAGGAGAACCTGCTGGTCAGCATCATCTGCAACATCGTGATCCCGGCGGTGGTGCTCGGGAACCTGAGCGGGCCGAACCGTCTCGGCACCGCGGGCGGGCTGATCGTGGCGCTGATCTTCCCGGTGGGTTACGGCCTCCACGACTTCTACCGGCGCCGCAAGGCCAACTTCATCTCCGTGATCAGCTTTGTCGGCGTGCTGCTCACCGGCGGCCTGGGCCTGCTCAAGCTCGGCGGCTTCTGGTTCGCCGTGAAGGACGCGGCGGTGTCCTCGGTCATCGGCATCGCCGTGCTGGCGTCGGTCCGCGCCAGGGAGCCGCTCGTGAAGACCCTGTTCTGCAACGAGACGGTCATGGACCTGCCGCGCGTGGAGGCGGCGCTGCGCGACCGGGGCACCGAGGCGGCGTTCCAAGGGCTGCTGCGGCGCTGCACCCTGATCGTGGCGTCGGCGTTTTTCGTAAGCGCGGTGCTCGGCTACTCGCTGGCACGTTACCTCCTGCGGAGCCCGGCCGGCACCGAGGCGTTCAATGCCGAGCTGGCCAAGATGCACTGGCTCAGCTGGCCGGTGATCGTCGTTCCCTGCATGGTGCTGATGATGGTCGCGCTGTGGCGGCTGGTGGTGGGGCTCAAGAGCCTGACCGGCCTGACGACCGACGAGATTTTCAAGTCCGAGCCGGCCAAGGCGGATACCGGGAAACCAGAATCCTGAGCCCCGCACTTCCCCCTCGCGTTGGGGCGCCGCAGCACGCTAGGCGTGGGGGATGCCTTCCGCACCGACCACGGACCAACGACCCAAGCGCGGCCAGCCCTGCCCCTGCGGCACGGGTCAGCTTTTCGAAGCGTGCTGCGAGCCCATCCTCGCGGGCCAGCAACAACCGGCGACGGCGGAGCAGCTGATGCGGGCGCGTTTTACGGCGCACGTGGCGCATGATTTCAAGTTCCTGCACGAGTCCTACCGTCCGACCGCGGGAACGCCCTTCGTGCCGGAGGAAGGCACGCCGACGGTGACCTGGACCAAGCTCGAGGTGCACGCGCACGAGCTGACCGAAAACCCGGACAAGGCGTTTGTGGACTTCTCAGCCTACGGCACGGAAGACGGGGTCGAGAAGGTGCTGCACGAGAAGGCCGAATTCCAGCGCGTGAACGGCCGCTGGCTCTACACCCGCGAAGCCCGACTCGGGCCCGCCCCGTACCGTTCGGCTGCACCCAAGGTCGGCCGCAACGACCCCTGCCCGTGCGGCAGCGGCAAGAAGTACAAGCACTGCTGCTGGGGCAAAAAGTGAGCTACGGGTGGTCGGGCGTCTGGCGCCGCGGGTCGGTTTCGACCTGCCGGCGCAGCGCGGCCATGTTGTCGACGAGATTGGGATAGCGACGCCCCGCCGCCTTCGCCCTGGCCCGGGCCCAGGCGATGCTCTCAGGCGAGAGCTTGGCGCCGGTGCCGGTCTTGGGGCGCGGCCTTTTCCACGGCGGAGTGCGATGGCTGGGCATGGGGTGATTCGACCAAGCGTCGGGAGTTCGGGGCAATGCCAGACTGCACCCGGCGCTTCTGACTTCTGCTGGGCGCTTCTTCCGCCTAACCCCGGGAACCCATGGCAGGGTGGAACTTGATCGAGGCGCGCCGCGCTGGCCGGAGGAGTACGCGGCCAAAGCGGCGCGGCTACTGGGCCCAGTCCATCGGGGCGGGCGGCACGAACGAGGAGTTCACCGCCACCGCGCCGCCGTTTTTCATGGAGGTGCCCACGGCCTCGAGGATCTCGACGACGTGCGCGGCCTGGCTGCCGCTCGCGCGCTGGGGCCGGCCGGCCAGCATGGCTTGGGTCATGTCGTCGACCGCCCGCGCGAACTCAACGCCCTCGAAGGGCGGCCGGATCAGCGGGACCGGCTCGTATCTTCCCCCGAAGGGAGCGAACTCGACCGAGGCATTGAAGCCCTGGAAATTGCCGAGATAGACGCTGCCGAGGTCGCCGTTGAACTCGAGCCCCCCGCCCTGTTTGCCGCCGGCGACGTAGAAGTTGGCCGACAGCCGGGCGGTGAGGCCGGCCTCAAACTCCAGCATCGCGAGGACGTAATCGGGAGTCGTGATGGTAAACTTGCGCCCTTCCTTGGTGACCCGATGCGGGTACACGACCTTGCCGGTCGCGGTGACCCGGCGCACCGGGCCGAACATGGTGGTGAGGAGCGTGAGGGGATAGACCCCGACGTCCCATTGGATGCCGACCTCGTAGAACGGCTCGGGATTGGGGTGCCAGGCCTCGATGCGGCCGTGGTTGATGTCGGCGTACACGAGGCGGACCGGGCCGGCCTTCCCGCTGCGGAACAGCTTCCACGCGGTCTGCTGGGCCTCGCCCATGTAGGTGATGGGCGCGCTGCCGAGCCGCAGCCCGCGCGCGGCGGCCAGGTCGACCAGTTCCTTGGCGTCGGCGTAGCGCAGAGCGAGCGGCTTCTCGGTGTGCACATGTTTGCCGGCGAGCAGGCACTGCTTCACGACCTCGTAGTGCGCGAAGTGGATCGTGAGGTTCACCACCAGCGCGATACTCGGGTCGGCCAGCATCTGCGCCAGGCTGTCGTAGGCGCGGCCCCCGAACTTGGCGGCGAACGCCCGCGCCCGGGCGGGATCAAGGTCGGAGAAGCCAACCAGCTCACACGTCGGGTAGGTCAGAATGCGCTCGGCGTAGCGGTCGGCGATGTTGCCACACCCGACGATGGCAACGCGGATCTTCTGGGGAGAGGACATGGGGAACGGAAGTTCACCAATCACACCCAGCGCCCGGAGCCAAACCAAACCGCGCGGCCCGACGGGGTGGAGGATTGCCACGAAGGGCACGAAGCACACGAAGGTGGCGCCTGCTGGCTTCGCGCTCTTCGCGTTCTTGGCGGTGAAGCGGATCGGGATCGAATGGGATTAGCCGCGAAGACCGCCACGACCGCGAGGCTCCAAGGTCTGGGCTTCGTGTGCTTCGTGCCCTTCGTGGCGAACCCCCGCGGTCGTGGGCTTGCCAATGAAGGCGAACGGGCCAAGCTCGGCGGCCGATGTCCGCCGAGTCACCCCGCTCCGCCGCGATTTCCGATGCCGCTGGCACGCGCAACGCCAAGGGCGAGTGGCGGCCGCCGTATCCCGTGCGGTATGCGCCGCTCTTCGCCTGGCCGCTGCGGCTGGTGGCGCTGGCGAAATGGACGTTCGGATTTCCCGGCTTCCTCTGGCCGCTGAACACGCTGCTGCTCCTGATCTCGACGGTGTCGTGGTACGCCACGCAGCCGGACATTGCACGATGCGCACAGTTCGAGGTCGGCTGGATCGCGCAGGTCTACGTGCGAAACCTCGCGATGATGTGGCTCTTCTACGGGAGCTACTACTGGTACCTCTACATCCACAAGGGCGAGGGCACGAAGGGAAAGTATGACCCGAACTGGCCCGCGCGAAACAGCCGGCTGTTCCTGTTCCGGGACCAGGTTTACGACAACGTATTCTGGACCAGCGGCGTGGCGCTGCTCGTGTGGACGGGCTACGAGGTCCTGACGCTCTGGCTGTACGCGAACCATCGCATCCCGTGGCTCGAATGGTCGCAGCATCCGGTCTGGTTCGTCGCGTGGTTCTTCGTGATCCCGCTGTGGCGCGAGTTCCACTTCTACTGGGTGCACCGGCTGATCCACTGGAAGCCGCTCTACAAGCACGTGCACTCGCTGCACCACAAGAACATCAACCCGAACCCGTGGTCGGGCATGGCGATGCATCCGGTGGAGACGATCCTCTACCTCAGCGTCGTGCTGATCCACTGGGTGGTGCCGTCGCATCCGTTCCATTTCCTGTTCGACCTCCAGCACGCGGCGCTGGGCCCGGCCAGCGGGCACCACGGCTTCGAAGGTCCCATCGTGAACGGGAAGTTTCCGACGGGATCCTATTTCCACTACCTCCACCACCGCTATTTCGAGTGCAACTACGGCGAGAGCACGCTGCCGCTGGACCGCTGGTTTGGCACGTTCCGCGATGGGCTGCCGGAAGGCGAAGGCGCGAAGCTGGCCGAAGAACACCGGTACTGAGCTCGGATTCACAGAAGGTAACGGAGGAGACGAAGGGTTCGGCATCGTTGCGCCGGTCCTCCCTGCCCACCGTTGCCGCCGGTGCGATGATCGGGCTCAGGTTCGTCCTGGTCGGTCGCGGCGGCGAGAATTTGGCTTTGGTTCAAGGATCCGGCCGCTAGACTCCCGGGCCAAGCCCCGGAGTTGTCATGCCTCCCCCCAACCAAGCCACCGGCAACAAACCCAACGACCTCAAGCGGTCAGATTTCCCCTGCAATCCCAACTGGAAGGACGACTCGGCGGGCCGGCATCACATCTTCCTGTTCGACGGCACGTGGAACGACGACACCGGGATGAATCCCGCGGACTTCCGCTGGGATGCGGCGCGGCACCTGTGGGTCAGCCAGAGCGACCCAACGCAGGCGTTTCCCCCGATCGTCACTAACCTGGTGAAGACGTACACGGCCCTCGGGCCGGATAGCGACCGGCAGGTCACGCACTATTTCCGGGGCATCGGCAATGACGACGAGAACGACGCACTGAACCAGCGCACCGAAGGTGCCCTGGCGACGATGGAGCAGCACATCCGCAACGCCGCCTACTGCGAGTTCCTGCGCACCTACCGCCGGGGCGACCAGATCTCGATCCTCGGGTTCAGCCGCGGCGCAGCGAGCGCGCGCCTGTTCGCCCGGGATCTCGCGACCATCGGATTCCTGAAGGAGGTCACGATCGAGAGCCGGTACTGCCGCGTGCGGAACAGCGGCGAGATCCGTCACGACGTGTGGACGCTTGAGACCAAGTGGGCCGGCCGGCCATTGGTGGCCGGCAAGGACCTGCCCATTGCCTTCCTCGGCGTCTGGGACACGGTGGCCACCAGCATCGCGGCCAAGCCGAGCGACTGGCGGGTGCCCGACACCGTGGCGCGGGCGGTGCATTGCCTAGCGCTGGACGAGACCCGGAAGCTCTTTGCCCCCACCCTGCTCCAGTACCCGAAGAGCCGGGCGGCGGAGATGAAGGAAGTCTGGTTCCCCGGCGCGCACAGCGACGTCGGGGGCGGATACTACAACGACGCCCTGTCGCGCGTGACCCTGAACTTCATGTGGAACAACTGGGAGACCGCGCTGGCGGCCGAGGGTCTGCCCGCGCTGACCTGGCGCCTGGACCTGGCGGGGCAATACACCGCCACGGACGGACTGCCCTGGATGCGGCACCAGGAGACGGGTTTGACCGCCGACCTAGGCGGGGTCGAACCGCGGGACCTCGAGCCGTTGAACGGCGGCCTGCCCCGGGTGCATCCGAGTGTCGAACGGTTCGTCCAGCAGGGCGGACTC
This sequence comes from uncultured Opitutaceae bacterium, assembly GCA_964471615.1. GTDB lineage: Bacteria > Verrucomicrobiota > Verrucomicrobiia > Opitutales > Opitutaceae > Opi-474. The sequence continues at coordinate 1,937 of CAYYGV010000049.1, read as the reverse complement.
CAGTACTGCGTCGAGGGGAAGGATTTTCCGCCCTCGTGCCAGGTCTCGCCGCAGGTCTACAGCCCGCTCGCCTATCCCGGGCCCGACCTCGTGGTGCTGTACGAGTCGACGGCGTGGGCGTAAGGGCGGGCCGCGGCGGCGCGGTTTTACTCGGTTGCTTTCCGGCGGGACTTCGTTGACCTACCGGCGACCCCGCTACCCCACATGAGCTCCTTCCGCCTGACCAAGGAACAGCTGACGTTATTCCACACGTTCGGCTACCTGCACTTCCCCGGCCTCCTCAACGACCGGATTGCGCGCATCATCGAGGAGTTCGAGCGCATCTGGGTCACCGAGGGCGGCGGCCACCACGGCGGCTCGCATGACGGCAAGCGGCGCTCGTGCATCGTGCCCTACATCGACCGCAACGAGTACCTTTGCACGATGCTGGACGACCCGCGGCTGGCGGGTATCGCAGCGAGCATCCTGGGCGACGACTTCAACTACATGGGGTCGGACGGCAACCTCTACGCCGGCGACACGGGCTGGCACTCCGACGGTTGGCACCGCGAGGTCATCCACATCAAGATGGCCTTTTACCTCGACCCGGTGGCGCGCGACACGGGATGCCTGCGGGTGATCCCGGGGAGTCACAAGATCGGCGACCACTTCGCGGACTCGCTGCAGCGGGAGATCTACCAGTCCGACAAGACCTGGGCGACCGCCGGGCGCGACGTGCCCTGCGTGCCGCTTGAGTCGAAGCCGGGTGACGTGGTGGTCTTCAATCACAACCTCAAGCACTCGGCGTTCGGCGGCAGCGCGCGTCGGCGGATGTTCACGATGAACTGCTGCCAGCGCTACCCCGAGCACCTGCTGCCGGAACTGCGGGAATATCTCTCCGGGGCGGCCCGCTTCTGGGTCGAGCGCGCCTATGGCGACGTGATGATCCGCACGGCGACGCCGGAGCGGAAGGTTCACCTCGAGCAATGCCTCGCGAACGACGGGCACCTGAAGGCGCTGTCGGAGGAAGCCCGGCGCAAGATGACCGAGCCGTCGCGCGGCTGACGCGGCTAGTTGCCCAGCTCGAAGACGATGGGCACCTGCACGCGGCAGGGCACCTTGGTTCCGCCGAGCAGGCCCGGCTTGAAACGCCACTTGAGCACGCCGTCAGACGCGGCCTTGGCGAACCGAACCTCGGTTGCCTTCAGCACGACCGGATCCTTCACGTGGCCGTCGGCCTCGACGGTGATCAGCAACAGAACCTCACCCTCGATCCGTTTCCGTTTCAGTTCGCCCGGATAGTTGGGCCGGGGTTGGGACCGCGGCTTGGGCGGAACATCGACCTGGCTGGACTCGTAGACGCCGGCCGGCAGCGGCGGCGGGTCGTTTTTCACTGACCGAAGATCCTCGTCCTGCGCCTGAACCGGCAGGGATAGCAGGAGCAGCGATGCCAGGGCTGCGGGGAAACGAATACGACTCAAGGTCATGGGGAGTGACATACGAGTTAACTTTTCATGCCGCTGAGCAGGCGATGTGCCAGCCGCGCAGGTGGGGTAGACACTGGCTAACCCGGACCGCGCACAAATCAAGCCTCCGTCGCAGGCCCGGCCGGGCGGGCCCAGACCAATGGCAGGCTTCCCTCTGGCGCGGGGCGGCGGCTGAACACCGCCCCGGCGCGCTGGGTCACTGGCAGGCTTCGCACTCGCCGCCGTTGCGCATCGCCTCGATCGAACAGGCGATCTTCTCGGACTCGGAGTAGACGCGCTTCCCACCCTCCTGGACACTCACCGGCTTGCCGGCGTCGGCCAGGTTCATCGGCGGGGCGGTGATGCCGGGATCGGCCTGGGCGGCCGCGTCCTGGGCTTCCTTGACGGCGCCGCGGACCTCCTTCTTCACGGCAACGGTGGCCTTCTCGATGTTCGAGGCGCCGAGGCTGCGGAGGTAGTAGGTGGTCTTGA
>CAYYGV010000048.1:0-24603 GCA_964471615.1 uncultured Opitutaceae bacterium | reverse complement strand
ACTTCAGCTGGAAGGTGGCGGCCGAGGCCTACGTGCGGCTGTACCAGGAGTCCCTCTAGGCCGCGGGCCGGGGGCTTGCAACGAGCGGGCGAGTCCGCTCCTTGGAGACGTGTCGCTGATGCCCACGATCCTCTGGTTTCGGCAGGACCTGCGCCTGCAGGACAATCCCGCCCTGCACGCCGCGCTGGCCCGCGGGGCGGCGGTCCTGCCGGTCTACATCCTGGACGACGCCGGCGAGGGCAACTGGGCGCCCGGCGGCGCCGCGCGCTGGTGGCTGCACCACGCGCTGGCGGCGCTCGACGCCGGACTGAGGGAGCACGGCTCGCGCCTGCTGCTGTTCCGGGGCGACTCGCGCGCGGTGCTGCGGAAGCTCGTGAATGAGACGGAGGCGGGCGCGGTCTATTGGAATCGTCGCTATGAGCCGGCGATCGTGGCCCGCGACAAGGCCATCAAGACCGAATTCGCCGCGGCCCAGCTCGACGCGCGGAGCTTCAACGGCGCGCTGCTCAACGAGCCCCACACCGTGCTCAACAAGCAGGGGCGGCCCTTCCAGGTGTTCACGCCGTACTGGCGCACCTGCGTCACGCTGCCGGTGGCGGCGCCGCTCAAGCTCGGCGCGCAAGCGATTCCCGCGCCCGCGAAGTGGCCGGTGGCGCTCGAGCTCGCGGAGCTGGAGTTGAAGCCGCGCCTGTCGTGGGACCGCGGCCTGGCCGAGACGTGGCAGCCGGGCGAGGCGGGCGCAGCGCGGCGCCTGTCGCGATTCGCGAGCCGCGCGCTCGATGGCTACGACGAGCAACGGAACCGTCCCGACCTCGACGGCACCTCGATGCTCTCACCGTGGCTGCACACCGGTGAACTGAGTCCGCGGCAGGTGTGGGCGGCGGTGAAGGCCCGGTCGCGCGAAAGCGGCGTATTTCCCCCGAGCAATGGAGCCCGGGTGTTTCTCGCGGAAGTCGGCTGGCGGGAGTTCGCCTATCATCTCCTCTTTCATTTTCCGCACACGCCGGAGCAGCCGCTGCGCGAGGAGTTCGCGCGCTTCCCATGGGCATCGGATCCGGGCGGCAGGCAATTGCGGGCCTGGCAGCGCGGCCGCACGGGCTATCCGATCGTGGACGCGGGCCTGCGGCAGCTGTGGCACACCGGCTGGATGCACAACCGCGTGCGCATGGTGGTAGCCTCGTTCCTCGTGAAGCACCTGCGGCTGCCGTGGCAGCACGGCGCCGCGTGGTTCTGGGACACGCTGGTCGACGCGGATCTCGCGAGCAACACGCTGGGCTGGCAGTGGACCGCCGGCTGCGGCGCCGATGCCGCGCCTTACTTCCGCGTCTTCGCGCCGGTGCTGCAGGGCGTGAAGTTCGATCCCAACGGTGACTATGTCCGGCGGTGGGTACCGGAAATCGCCGGGCTCCCAGCCGAGCATATTCATGCGCCCTGGGAGGCGCCCGCCTCCGTCCTGGCTGCGGCCGGGGTCCGGCTCGGTGAAACGTACCCGGCGCCGATCGTGGAGCACGCGGCCGCCCGGGCGGCCGCGCTGGCGGCGTTCAAGGAACTGCGCGGCGGCGCCGAGGCATGAGCGACGAGGTCTTCCGACGCAGCACGCGGATCAACCGTCCCGCGGCGGAGGTGTTCAACTGGCACCTCCGGCCCGGTGCGCTCGAACGGCTCGCGCCGCCCTGGGAACCGATCACGGTGGTCTCCTCGAGCGGTCCGCTGGCCGAGGGCATGCGGGTCGTCATTCGTACCGGCACGGGGCTGGCGCGGATGGAGTGGGAGGTCGAGCATAACGAGTTTGTGCCGGGAGTGCGGTTCCGCGACGTGATGCGCCGCGGGCCCTTCGCCCGCTGGGAGCATGTGCACGCGGTCGAGCCGGACGGACCGGATGCCTGCCGGCTCACTGACACCATCACGTATCGCCTCCCGCTCGGCGCGCTCGGTCGCCTCGTGGCGGGATCCTGGCTTCGGCGACGGATCGAGCGGGCGTTCGCGTGGCGCCATGCCGTGACCCGGGCCGACCTGGAACTGGGAGCAGCGCATGGTCCGGTGGCACCGATGACGATCGCGGTCGCCGGGGCGTCGGGACTCCTGGGCCGCGCGCTGGTGCCGTTCCTGCGCACGCAAGGCCACCGGGTCGTGGTGCTGGTGCGGCGTCCAGCCCGCGGCGCGGACGAGATTTCGTGGGATCCGGCGGCGGGGCGGTTGGAGGTCGCGGCGCTCGAAGGCGTGGATGCCGTGGTGAACCTAGCCGGGGAGAACATCGGTGCCGGCCGCTGGACTGCGGCGCGTCGGCAAGCGATCGCGTCGAGCCGCCTGAACGCGACGCGAACCCTGGTGACCGCGATGCGAAAGCTGCCGCGCACTCCGCGGGTTATGTTCAATGCATCGGCGGTCGGCGTTTACGGTGACACGGGCGACGGCTTGGTGACCGAGGACACGCCCGCGGCGACAGGTTTTCTTCCGGGCGTGGTGCGGGACTGGGAGCAAGCTGCCCGCGAGGCCGAGACCCTGGGCACCCGCGTGGTGCTGGGACGATTCGGCGTGGTGCTATCGCCGGCGGGCGGGGCGCTGGCCAAGCTCCGGCCGGTCTTCGCGCTCGGATTGGGCGGGCCCGTGGGATCCGGGCGGCAGTGGATGAGCTGGATCGGCATCGAGGATGCCATCGGGGCGGTCTATCACGCGCTGATCACGCCGGGCCTGTCGGGGCCGGTGAACCTGGTCACGGCGACGCCGGTGACGAATCGCGAGTTTGCCGCGGTGCTGGGGCGGGTGTTGCGCCGGCCGGCGCTGCTGCCGGCGCCGGAGTGGATGCTGCGCCTGATGTTCGGCGAGATGGCGGATGCCACGGTGCTGTTGAGTACGAGGGCTTCGGCCGAGCGGCTGCGCGCCTCGGGCTACCGCCTGAGACAGCCGGAACTCGAGGGGGCGCTGCGAGAGGTGCTGGGACGAGCGGACTAGACCGGTGCCCGAATGCTGGGGCCAAATCTAGGCTTTCCAACGCCGGTTGGGTTGGTACGGTTGGAATTTTATGCAGAGAACATTCGTGATCTTCAAACCCGACTGCATGGCCCAGCGCCATGTGGGGACCGTGCTTGCCCGCTTTGAGGCGGCCGGTTTCGACGTTATTGGCTGCAAGATGACCCGCCTCACGGCGGCGCTCCTGCGCGAGCACTACGCGCATGTGGCCTCCAAGCCGTTTTATCCCGAGATCGAGCAGTTCATGAGCTCGCGTCCGGTGATTCTGATGGCGCTCCAGGGCGAGAATATCGTCCAGAAAGTGCGCGACCTGCTCGGGCCGACCGATTCCCGGAAGGCCGCCAAGGGCACCATTCGCGGCGACTTCGGCACCGAGATGATGAAGAACGTCGTCCATGCCTCGGACAGCGACGAGAACGCCAAGGCCGAACTGGCCCGGTTCTTCCGTCCCGAGGAGCTGTACCAGGTGTGAGCCGGTCCACCCCGGGAAATTTCAGGCGCGCCGTTCGCGGCGCGCCTTTTTTGTCGGCGGGAGCGGTCTTGCCACCGCACGGGGTGGCGCTAGAACATCCGGTGACCCGGAGCCCGGGCAGTCCCATGGCCAGCATCATTGTACTCGATGACGACGACGGCTTTCGCGAAACCGTGATCCGCTTGCTGACGGATGCCGGGCATACGGTCCGGTCGGCGGCGAACGGATTCGACGGCATGGCCCTGCTGCGGGCCGAACCGGCCGACCTCATCGTCACGGACATCATGATGCCGCACGGTGGACTGCCGACGATCCGGGTGCTGCGCGCGGAATTTCCCAAGCTGCCGATCATCGCGGTATCGGGCAGCCACGTCCGGCTCGACATGGCCGGCAGCATCGGCGCCGCGAAGATGCTCGCGAAGCCCTTCAAGGCGCAACAGCTCCTGGACGCGATCGTCGAAGTGTTGGGGACCAGCTGACGACGGCGATCGTTGTCGCTGGGACGAAAGAGTTCGGGCCGGCTGCGGGTCGGCGACGGCGCGGACGATCGGCTTTGGGCTGACCGCTGATAGCTGAACGCTGGAGGTTTCCTTCGCGCCGATGAGCAGACTTTGCCAATATCTGCGGAGCCGCGGCGCGGGATTGGTACTATTCTCCGCGTCAACCCGACAGGAGCGGGACCCCATGAACATCAAACTCCATCTCGACGAGGCGGAATCGGCGCCGGTCGTAAGGCTGGCCCAGTTGATCGATGCGACCCCCGAGGACGTGCTCTACACGGCCCTCAACCGACTGATGATGCATGCCCGGGAAAACGACGTCCAGGGCGAGATCATCCAGACCAAGCTCGCGCGCTCGAACAACCTGCCGCTTTGGGCGGACACGGCTGGCTCGGTGCACAATTACGAGGGGCAGGACCCCTGCGAGCCGGGCAAGAGCAAGTACTCCGTCTAGGCCCGAGTCTTTCCCGCGCCGCCGCGCCGTCAGTGACGACGCGGTGGGCGGCGTTTGCGCGCAGCGTCGCGGCTCCTATTTCGCGGAGACCATCGCAGGCCGGCGACGATCCCTGGCGGGAGCCCGGCTGCAGATCTTGTCGAAGGCGGCAATCTCGCGGCGGGCGATGCGGCGCAGGGTGGAGCAGAGCTCCGTGACCGCGGCCGTGCGTTCAGCCGGAGCGAGGTGATCGCTGATGACCTTGGGGTCGGCGGCCTGCTCGGCCTGGGCGTGAATCAGCGCCTCGAGGAGCGCCTGTTCCAGCGCGGGAAAATAAGCCCGCATCGGGTTGGACTCGTACCGGCACTTCGGCCGTTCACCGGCATGGTGCACGCGGCGGCCGGGGAGTTTCGAGAGCACCTCGTCGAGAGTCGTGTCGAACAGGAACACCAACGTATCAGGATTGGCCAGCGGCGTGTGGAGACGCTCGACGCGCAGCAGCGCTTCCCACCGGGCGCGAATCTGTGGGCGCATGGCCTGCAGGCGGCGGAGAAGATCGGGATTCATGGGGAGACGGCCCGACACGGAAGGACGTGCGGGTGGCAGGAAGTCGGGGAACGACGGGCCATTAGCAGGAAATCTGGGTTGAGAATCGCGGCTCATAGGTTGCCCGAAACCCGCCCGGAGGGGCTACGCAGCCTTTGCGCAAGATTCCGCATATGTTGCGAATCACTCGCAAGGAACGCACAGGTGTCCTCGTCGCGCGATCAAGCCATTCGTGCCCGCTGGATTAACCGCGGGCCTGACCGCGCATCCTAACCCAGATGACCACCAAGGTCACCAAGGGCACGAAGGTCCTGACGACCGGAGATTTCGTGCTCCTTGCGGGTTTCGTTTCGAGCCGAGGTCAGTTTGGCCCTTGGTTTGGGCCGACGCCTAGCTGCGGAGGAAGCGGTCGGTCAGACGCCGGTGCCAGCGCGCGTCGCGCCAGTTGGCGAAGTGCGGCTGGGTGTAGTTGTGCGGGGTCCAGCCCCACATGCCGGCATCGATCGCGTCTTCCACGCTCCACTCGGCCCACTCCAGCAGCCAGCCCCAGTCGAGGTTGGGACTGTCGAAATAGTACCAGCTGGACCACGCCTCGCTGGTCGTAAGGGGCATGCCGCGTTCGGCCGCCCAGGCGGCGAAGCGGGCGACCTTGGCCCGCTGGCGCTGACGGAGCATCGGTCCGACCGAATCGACCGTCTGGCGGCAACGGCGGGAGAAGTCCGCGTGCCAGTCGTTGCGCGTGTAGAGGTGCGGCATCAGCTCGGGGAACTTCGTGCGCTGCGACCAGCGCGGGTCGGCGTCCGCGTAGAAATGCACGTCGAGGCAGTCCAGCTCGAGCGGCACGTCGAGCCAGCGCAGGTCACCGTGAATCGACCAGGTGAACCGCAGCATCGGGAATTCGCGACGCAGCGCGGCGAGCGGGGGATTGAGTTCGTCGGCGAGGACCTGGGCCTGGGCCGGAGTGAACGCCGGGACGCCCCAGTCGAATCCGTGGTCCCGTTTCAGGCGGTCGAGAAACCCCGGGAAAAAATACGGCACCTCGTTCGCGAGGTCGACGTAGACGAGCCGGTCGAAGCCGATCCGCCGCTGCCATTGCCGCAGTTGCCGGGCCCAGAGCTCGGCGCCCTCGGTGTGATTGCGCGGGTGGCCCAGCAGGGCGGGACCCTTCTGGGCGGAGGCGGGATTGTAGCCAAACCACCAGGCGCTGAGCGTGTAGTGGAGGCTGGGCCGCGCGAGGAGCTTCTCCATGAACTCGAGCAGCCAGCGGCCAACGGGGGCGCGCACCGCGGTGTTCCAGTCCCACGGCAGGTACGGCGTTTTCGGGTCGGGCCAGGCGAGGACGCGCTCGGGCTTCGCCAGGTCGATCCATTGCGGCATCGGGTCGAGGCGAATCGTGTTGTAGCCGCGCTCGACCGTCTCATCGAGCACGCGGTCCCAGTCGGCGAAGCTGCCGCCCTTGCCGTGGCGGAGCAGGCAAGCCTGGTCCCACATGGCGAAGGTCAGGCGCCGGGGCGTGAGGTGATCGCGGACATCGAGGCCGGGTAGGCCGGCCGCCGCAGCGGCACGTTTGGAATGCGAGGCAACTTGGGCGGGCATGTCCATGGGGCGAAAGCTGGCATCGGGTAAAGGGTGAGCGAGCGGCGAGGTCAATCCGGCTCGTGCCGAACGACGAGCCGACGCCGGTGAAGACCGGCCCCTAATCTCGGACATGAGCCGGCCTGCTTTCGCGGCGGTGGGAAAACGCGGACGCGCAATTCGCCAGTCGACCCGCAAGCTCCGCTCATGGACCACGCGGCAGAGCTTGGCCGGATACGGCGCCAGCGGTGCGAGGCGACCCTGCGCGGCGAGGCGACGGACCGGGCGCCGGCCTATCTCACGGCGATGGCGTGCGGGGTGGCCTCGCAGCTCCTGGGTCGGCCCGCGGTCACCGGCACCGGCTCCGTGCGCTATGCCGAGGTCGCGGCGTGGGCCGACGGCGAGGCGGCGCATGCGGAGTTCGAGGAGCGCCTGCTGGCCGACGTGGCGGACCTGCATCGGCTGCTCGACATCGAATTCATGCGGATGCCGTGGCGCATGAATGAGCGGCCGGACGCGCGCCTCGACGAGTTTACGTTCCGATTTGGCCCAGAGGACGGAGAGCACTCGATCTGGCAGTATCACCCGGCGACCGCGGACTTCAGCGCGGTTCGCCAGGTCAGGCTCATCTCACCCGAGGAACGGCTGCGGAATGAGGTGATCGCCATGGAGAAGATCGCGGCGGATCCCATGCCGGCGGCCCGCGCGGCCATTGCGCCGGCGGTCGACCTCCATCGACGCTTCGGCCAGGAGTTCTACGTGTGCAGCGCTGGCGCCGGGATCGGGGTGGGATTCGAACCGGACGAACTCGAGACACTCGTGACCGCTCCCGGCTGGGTGAAGACGAAGACACTGCTCCAGGCGGAGTTCGGCATCGCCATCGGGCGGGCGGTGCTCGAGGCCGGACTGCCGCCGGTGATGGCGGGCGGCGGGGACCTGGCCGGCACGTCCGGGCCGATCTATTCACCGGCCATGTTCCGCGCCCTCGTGCTGCCGGCCTACGTGCGGGCGGTGGGGGAGTTGAACCGGATGGGCATTCACTACTATTTCCGCAGCGACGGAAATCTCGGGCCGCTCCTGGAGATGCTTTTCGGCGAGGCCGCGTGCCCCGGATACGGCGAAACCGATCGCGATGCCGGCATGACCGTCGCGGCCGTCCGGGCGAAATTCCCGCGGGTGGTCATCTATGGAAACGTGTCCTCGCAACTCCTCATGCATGGCAGCGTGGAGGAGGTTCGCCAGCAGGCCCGCGCGACTATCGAGGAGGCGGGACACCGCGGCTACTTCCAGGGTTGCTCGAACGCCGTCGTTCTCGGCACCGCGCCGGAAAAGGTGCGGGTGATGTACGACGAGCGCTGAGCGCCGGGCGGTGAGATCTTTCCACCGCTGACTGGGTGTCTTCGCCGGGTTGAGGGCGGTCGCTATGTACTTTCCGCCCCTGACAGGCCGCGGCGGGATCGGTCACGGTCGGACCAATCCCAACAAATCCCATGTCCACCGAATCCGCCACGTCCGCTGCCGAACCAGGACCCGAAGCCGGGTCGCCCAATGTGGTCGACCGCCGTCGGGTGCGCTACCGCAAGGCCGAGGATCATATCCTCGCCGCTGCCAAGCTGCTGGACGACACCCCGGGCGACCGCGAGGTCGACGAACTGCTGGGCATGGCGATGGCCAAGCTCATGGCGCGGGGCCGGCGGGAGTAGGACTTCATCCTACGTAATTTCGCCGCGGGATGCGTAGTTACCCGTCTGGCTCCGAATCATCCCCCAAGCACGATCACGGCCATGCAAATCGCCCCGCTCCCCATCCTCGACACGAACCCGACGTGCATGGACCGCCGGATCGATATCATCGACCGGCTGGAAGTGGACGGCACGCAGCTCGACGAGGTGCTGGTGGAGATGACCCGCGTGAGCGCGATGTTGGAGATCGAGCGTTTGCTCCGCGAAGTCGGCGAGGTCCTCGGTCGCGAGGTCTGATCGCCCGCGGCAAAGCCGCTTCGCAGTCTAGATAAGGATGATTGATCGGCTGGCCGGCGCTGCGGTCGGCTTTTGACTCCGGGACTGAAGATGCCCCATATGGGATTCCTCGCCCGGACGTTCATGGACCCCCACGTGTCGCGCCTCCGCCGTTTCGCCGGACTCTGCCTGCTCGCGTTGGGCCTTGGAGCGGCGTCAGCGGCGGGCGAAGCGGCGCCGCGGCGCGAGATCGTGATCAGCATCCTGTTCAACCAGCGGCAGGTGCCCGGACTTGAGGCGGTCGCCCGTGCCTATGAAAAGCTGCATCCCGACCGGCAGGTGCGCGTCGAAATGAAGGGCGGCGGGCACGGGGTGGGTTATCCCACCTGGCTGTCCACCCAGCTCGCGACCGGAGATCCGCGGCCGGACATTGTCTCGTCGAATTACGGGTCGAACTACGACGGCTATGTCGACCTCGACACCTATCGCTGGGTGCGAAACCCCTACAGCGGCCGGATCTGGAACGACGATTTCGACTTCGATTATTTCCAGGCGCTGAACGTGGCGGGCAAGCGGATCACCCTCGGCACTCAGTCGGTGAAGGTCATGTGGTACTACAACCGCACGAAGTTCGAGGCGCTCGGGCTGCGCAAGCCCCGCACATGGGCGGAACTGATCCAGCTGTTCGACCGCATCCGGCAGGCCGGCTATCAGGCCCACACGCTCAAGTTCAACTACAAGCACCACCAGTGGCTGGCGCGGATCTTCTGGGACCAGTTCATCCGCCCGTTTGCCCAGACGATCCGGGCCCAGCCGGGCGACTGGTGCTTCCGTCCGGATGCCGACGGCGGCTGGGCCTATCATCCCGAGAATCCCACCAACGACGCCGGCATCACGATCAACTACGCCCGGCTCTTCCGCGCCGTGCGCGACGGCGAGATGCGCTGGGATGGACCGGAGTTCAAGGCCGTGCTGCGGGCGCTCAAGGACGTCGCCGACCGGGGGGCCTCCGATTTCATGGTCAGCACCTCGACCGACAACGAGGACGGCTACGGTCGGTTCCTGCGGCAGGAGGCGCTGATCCATCTCGAGACCTCCGGACTGGTGGCATCGCTCGAGCGCGACATTCCGCAGCTGGCGAAGACGGGGCAATCGTTTCAGTGGGACGTGTTCGACACGCCGCCGTTGGACGACCCGCACGTGAAGGCGCCGGTGCGTGGGATCGAGTCCATGGTCGGCGAGTACATCGGCGTGATCTACAAGAACCAGGCGCAGGCCGATGCGGTCATGGACTTCCTGATGTTCTGGCTGTCGCCCACCGGGTACCAGCGCTTCGTCGACACCGTGATTGCGGCGGACTGCTTCCAGCACGAGGGCGAGCTGCTGGTCCGGGACGTGATGCTGCCGCCGCAGTACCAGGGCCTGAGCCGCTGGATGAAACGCGTGGGCAACGCGGAAAACCAATGGAATCTCCCGTTCCAGCTTCCGCCCGAGGGCAGCCGCTTGCGCAACGACGCAATGCTCGCCCTCACTCGCTATCTGCAGGGTGAGCTCGATGTGGACACGACCGCCGCTCAGATCCAGGCGATCATGATCACCGCGGTGCCGGAGGTGTTGAAACGCACCGGACTGCAGCCGTCGGATCTGGACCATCCGGAAAGGGATCCGCGATGAAGCGTATCGTCGCGACGTCAGTTCCACGGCGAATCGGCCAGCTCGCGGGCGCCTTGATCCTTGCCGGCTGGCTCGCTTCCATTTTTGCCGGACTGAATCCCGCACCGTTGCTGACCTGGGAACGCACAGGGAAAAATACCGCGGCGGAGGAGAATCTGGCCCGGCGGTCAGGAGAACCCGCCATGGGAGGTCCGGTGGCGGGGAGGTTCGTACTCGCGGATGGGAGTATCGCTTTCGCCTGGGGACGGTTTCGGTTGAGTCCGGACTATTTCATCAGCGTCTGGCGCGGAGAGCCGTTGCGGGAAATCGGGAGTCAGGGTCTGGGTTTTCCGACCCATCTGTTCGCCTCGGACGGAGACGAGATCTACTATGCCACCGAGCAGGCCCGAGTCGGCGCGGTGGATGCGACTGCCCAGCGGCGATGGGAGTGGGCGCATGATCAGACGCCGACGGCGCTGACGGCCGTGCCGCACGACGGCGTGCTCCTCGGTGACCAACGGGGCCGGGTGGTGCGGGTTGGGACGGACGGGCGGATCCGCTGGACGCGCCAGGTCTGGAAGGTGCCGGTTACAGGCATCGGGGTCCTGCCGGACGGCGTGGCGATCTGGGACCGAACCGGTGAAGTGCGCGTCCTTGACGGTGACGGTGTTTCGCGGTGGTCGGGACGCGGGTTTCCGGCGGGTGCAAGGGTCGTGGCGAATGCGGGGCAGGGTGAGTTCATCGTCCGCGACTCGCGGGGCGACGCATGGCGAGTGCACGCGACTGCTCGAGCTGGAAATCAGCGAGACCTGGGGACATGGACCGTGACACCGATCGGGTGGACGACGCTCGCGCTCGGCCTGACGCTCCTGCTGGCACCGATGGTCGCGTGGAGAACGGTGGCGATCGCGATGTGGCGGCACCGGCACGTTTACGCCATGCTGCTGCCGAGCCTCGCACTGCTGGCGATGTTTGAGTACGGGCCGGCGCTGACGGCGCTGGGTCAGTCGCTCTACGATTTCAATCTGACCGGTACCGCGCGGTTCACGGGCCTCGGCAATTTCCTCCGGTTGGGCGACGATCCGTATTTCTGGACCGGACTGGGCAACATGGGCCTCATCACGCTCGGTGGTGTGGCCAAGCTCGCGCTGCCGCTGCTAGCGGCGGAACTGGTGTTCTGGCTGGCGCGCGAATCGTGGCGGCAGGTTTACCGCACGCTCTTCCTGCTGCCGGGCGTGGTGCCGGGGTTGGTGACGATCCTGATCTGGAAGATGATCTATGATCCCAGCATCGGCACGGCGAACGAGCTGCTGCGGGCATTTGGCCTGTCGCGGTGGGAACATGCCTGGCTCGCGGAGCCGTCCACCGCGCTGGCGGCGGTGATCTTCATGGGCTTTCCCTGGGTGGGCCTGACGGCATTCCTCGTGTTTCTCGGCGGGCTGCTGCACATCCCGGCAAGCGTGTTCGAGTCGGCGACGCTCGACGGGGCGGGGGCGTGGGCCCGGTTTCGCCGGATCGATTTCCCGTTGCTGGTGCCACAGCTGCGGCTGCTGCTGGTGCTCACGGTGGTCGGACGCGTGCAGGAGTTCGCATCGGTGCTGGTGATGACCCGCGGCGGTCCGGGGATTGCGACCTACACGCCGGCGCTGCACATGTTCTTGGAAACGACCGAGGGTGCCAGGGTCGGCTATGCGTCGGCCATCGGCATCGTGCTGTTCCTCCTCGCAGTCGGCGGCTCGTGGCTGATCAACCGCTCGTTCACCCGCTGGGACTACCGCGCATGAACCGCTTCCGCCAAATCCAGCTGCATGCGGCGCTCGTGGTGCTGGTGATCGCGACCTTTGTCCCGTTTGTCGTGATGGGTCTAATGTCGTTGCGCTCGTCGCTCGACATCGTGGTCAACTTCTGGGGCCTCCCGCGTCATCCCGCGTGGGGCAACTATGCCCGGGCGTTCGGTGAACTCGCCCCGGCGATGGTGAACACCTTCCTGGTGTGCGTGGTGGCGGTGGCGGGCAGCCTGTTCATCTCGCTGCTCGCGGGCTACGCGTTTGCGCGGCACGAGTTTCCGGGCAAGCGGCTGCTTTTCGCCCTGATCATGGGCCTGATGATGGTGCCCGGGGTGTTGCTGCTGGCGCCGCGCTACGTGCTGGCGGTCGATTTCGGCCTGCGCGACACCTACTGGGGCCTGTGGTGGTTCTATCTCTCGGGCGGCCAGGTGCTCGGCATCTATCTTATCCGGACCTTTATCGCAGCCCTGCCGGAGGACCTGTTCGAGGCGGCGCGAATTGAGGGCGCGGGGGAGTGGGCGTGCCTGTTCCGGATCGCGCTGCCGCTGACGCAGCCGATTCTGGTGACCGTCGGCATCCTGCTCTTTCTGACGACCTACAACGACCTGATCTGGCCGATGCTCGTGCTGAACGATCCCCGCAAGGACACCCTCATGCTCGCGCTGCTGCAGTTCACGCCGAGCGACCCACAGAGCACGAGCCGCACGGAGCTCGGCGTGCAGGCGGCCGGCTACGTCTGCGCGTCGCTGCCGGTGGTGATCGTGTTCTGGATGGGCATGAAAGCCTACATCCGCGGCGTCATGGCGGGCGGAATCAAGGAATAGCCGACAGACAGCCCCGGCAGGAGCCAGACGGGCAGAATTCGAAATCCGTGCTGCCTGTGATTCCGGAATCCGGATTCCGGAATCCGGAATTCAGAGCCCGAGCGCCTTCCGCAGATGGGGCACGAGGCGTTTGGTGAATTCGACCGAGTCGGGCGCGCTCAGGTGCGACCATTCGGGGCACTCGAAACTCGAGAGCTCCGGGAAGTCCTCGAAGTAAATCCCAGGAGCGCCGGTATCGTGCAGGATGCGCGTCCACGGGCCGGCCTTGGGTGTGGCCTTGGCCTCGAGTTCCTTCAACTGCCCGCTCATCGGGAAACGCACGAAGACGACCTTGCCGCCGCGGGCCCGGATCTTGCCGACGGCGGTCGCTGCGTCGTGGAAGCGCTGCTCGACAGCCATGCCCATCTGCTTCCCAAACGCCGCCTTGTCGGTGATGTAGGGCGGGGGCGGCGGCGGAGTGAACAGTGGCAGCCAGCCGTACTTCACGCGGTCCTGCAGGGGCCCCGGATTGGCGCAGAGGTCGACCATCCGCGCGCGGCGCTCGCGGTCGAGCGAAGCGAAATAGGGCGGCAGCGCCGGCCCGCCGGTACCCGCGCGGGGCGGCAGCGGGATCTTCTTCAGCAGGGCATTCAGGTTCAGCTCGCCCTCCTTCAGGAAAGCGATCCGCTCCTCGAGCAGCATGCCGAGCTCATGGCTTGAGCGCTGCGCCCACGTCCAGTGATGGTAGCGGTCGATCGCGCGCTGGGAGTTCTCCACGAGCGGCCCGCCCGGAGCGAGGAACATCCCGGGCACCACGCTGCAGATCACGGTGCCGTGGAAGCTCTCGTCATTGGCCAAGTTCGCCAGCACTGGGTAGACGCAGCTGCCATCGAGCGCGAGCTGGATGGGACGCTGGCCGAAGCCGTGCTGGAGTTCGTCGAGGTCGAGATCGAAGTGCGGGCGCGAGTCGCCGATGATGACGAGCGAGTCCGGCCGCACGGCGCTGCGCCGGTCGGCCCAAAGGTCCTCGGAATCGTTCAGGCAGGGGCCGTAGCCCCACGAGCGAACCTTGAGCTCCCAGGAGACGGCCGCCGCGGCCACGATGACCAGCACCGCCGTGAGCACAGGGCGCCACGGCTGGTAGGGAATGATGCGCTCAAAACTGGAAATAGATGAATGCATGGCCGCTTTCCTGGGTGAGGATGATGGTGCCGAGCATGAGCGACCACAGGGTGGTCACAGTCCAGGGCGGCATGCGCCCCACGACATGCTCGAGGGAAGTTTCGCGGAGGAGCCAGTGGGCGAGCAGCAGCCCGCCGGTCACGATGCCGACGATCACCAGCTGCCTCGTGCCGAGCAGTGGGGCGCCATTGGGAAGGACGCCCGCCATCGCCTCGACGAGCCGGGCTGCGGTCGTGAAGTCCGCCGCGCGGAAGAAAACCCACGCGAAGCACACGGCTGCAAACGTCAGTAGCCCAAGCAACAGGCGGACCGGGAAGGGTCGCGGCTCCTGGTAGTCGCCGGCAATCGCGCGGGTGATGCGTTCAAATACCAGCAGGCCGCCGTGGATGAGCCCCCAGACGACGAAGGTCCACTGGGCCCCGTGCCAGAGCCCGCCGATGAACATCACGATCATCAGGTTGATCGTGGCGCGGGCCGTGCCGAGGCGGTTTCCACCGAGCGGGAAATAGACGAAGTCGCGGAGAAAGGTGGAAAGCGAGATGTGCCACCGCCGCCAGAAATCCGAAAAGCCGACGGCTGCATACGGGAACCGGAAGTTGTCCTTAAGGTGGAACCCGAGGCAGAGCGCGGCGCCGATTGCGCAGGTCGAATAGCCGGCGAAATCGAAGAAGATCTGCCCGGCGAAGGCGAGGACGCCGCCCCACGCGTCGAGGGCGAGCAGCGGCCCGGGATAACCGAAGACCGAGTCGGCGGCGCCAGAGAGCATCGCGTCGGCCAGCACGACCTTCTCAAACATGCCGAGCGTCATGAGCAGCAGGCCCCAGTAGAACTGGCCGGCCTTGAGACTCGGCGCCACCTTCAGCTGCGGGAGAAAATCGGCGGCGCGCACGATCGGGCCGGCGACGAGCTGCGGGAAGAACGAGACGGCGAGGGTGAAGTCCCGCAGCGACCGCGTTGGCTCACAGACCCCGCGATAGACGTCGAGCGTGTAGGACAGCGAATGAAACGTGTAGAATGAGATTCCGATCGGCAGGAATACGTCGAGATGCGGCGGCTGGTAGTTCACGCCGACCTGGAGCAACAGCCACTTGGTGTTCTCGAGGAGGAAATTCCCGTACTTGAAGAACCCGAGCATGCTCAGGTTCGACGTGACGCTCGCCCACATCCAGCCGCGCCGGGCCCCGGGCGACTGCGCCGAGGCGATGCGCGAGCCGAGATAGAAATCCAGGGCGGTTGTGCCAAACAGCAGTAAGGCGAAAGGCGGGTTCCACGCGCCGTAAAACACATAACTGGCGACGAGGAGCAGGTTCTTTCGGGCCTCCCACGAACGGATCAGCCAATAAAGACCGACAACTACCACGAAGAAGACGACGAACGTCAGCGAGTTGAAGAGCACGCGTTCCTTGATGCGTGGTGCCTAAGATGGGGTCAAAGAAGAACTAAGCATTTATTGCTATGCCAGATCAGACGGCCTTATGGCAGAGCGGCGGCGAGCAAGAATTGCTCATGGCACTTACGGGCGCTCTGAGAGGGCTTGGTGGGAGAACAGCAATTGAGCCGAACAGGGCCGCCGGCTAAATGGTGGGTGGCGCTTTCGCGCTACGTCCATGGTCCGGATCTTGTCAAGCACGGTCAGGCCCCGCACCCGCGTCCGCGCGCTGCTGGCGCCGCAAGCGGCGGCGTTTGGCTTGAGCCTGAAGCGCGCGCGGCGACGTTACGCCGCGGATGAGGTGCATCGCCTGCGTGCGCTGGCGCGACGGCTGCGGGCGGGATTGCGGCTCTTTCGACGCGAACTCGGCGAGGATGATGCCGCCGGCCTGGCGGTACGGCTTGGAGGGTTGGTGCGCGGTCTCGGCGCGGCGCGCGACGTGGATGTCTGGCTAACGTGGCTTGGTCAGCGCGATACCGTGGGCTTCGTTTCGACGTATCCGGCGTGGCCGGCGATTGTGGCGCAGGAGGCGCAGCGACAGGAAACGACGCAGGAAAAAGCCCGGCGTTTCCTCTGCGGCGAGGCCCACGATACGCTCCTATCCGAGCTGAGGCGGGTCGTCGGTCCCGTGCGATTAAGCGGACGCTGGGTCGTGATCCCGCCGGTGCGGGCACGGCGCAAGTTGCGCCGGCTCTTGCGGCAACTCGGTGCGGAACGGGATCCGTTGAGCCGGGACTCTTTGGGTCGCGTCCACGAGTTTCGTCGGGAATGCCGCCGGGCGCGCTACTGGGCGGAGTTGCTGGCGCCGTCGTTGGGACGGCTGGGCGCTAGGCTGCGGGAAGAGCTGAGAGCGTTGGCGGATGAGCTCGGTCTCCAGCGCGACGCGGACCTCGTGGTGCGGCGCCTGTCGCGGCGGCAAGCCTGGTGGACCGATGCGGTGCGTCACCGCGCGCGTCGGATCTCGAAGCGCACCGGCCGGAAGTTCACGCGGCGTTGGCGGCGCTTTCGGCGCCGGCTTGGAGACATCGAAACCTTGCTGGCGACGCGTGGGAATTGATGGCAGGTCGCCAGGCGGTCGGAAACTGACGCCCCGGCTGCCGATCGCCGACCCTTGCGTGCCGCGATGGAAGCGGCCATGACCGAGTCGTGCGCGTTGGTCGGGTGACTGGCGCGAGGAGAGACTACCCGTGAAAAACCGACTGACTCATACCCTGCTGGGAACGATGGCCTTTCTAGTGCTGGTGCTGATGCCGGCTCGAGCAGAGGACGAAGGCAGCGCGCCGAAGCGCGTCGTGAAGTCGCCGCAGCAGGAGGCGAAGGATCGCGCGACGGCGTTCATGGCGGCCATGAAACAGAAACCGGGAGTGGTCGTCACGCAGAGCGGGCTATGCTATGTGATCGTCAACCCGGGCACTCCGCCGCTGGCGAAGCCGACGGACATCGTGAAGGCGAGTTATACGGGCAAGCTGAGCAACGGGACCGTTTTTGAGAGCACGCAGGCGCGGGGTCCGGTGGAGTTTCCGCTGACTCGGGTGATCCGTGGTTGGACGGAGGGACTCCAGAAGATCGGCACCGGCGGGAAAATCATCCTCTACGTGCCGCCGGAGCTGGCCTACGGCGAACAGCGACGTCGCGGCATCCCGGCCGGCTCGGCGCTCGAGTTCGAGGTCGAGATCATCAGCATCCGCGAAGCCCCGCCGTTCGAAGGCGCGCCTTGAGTTGCTGGGCTCGCCGACGTGCGAACCCCGAAACGAGCGATCAGAACGAATTCGTCGCGCGCAGGATTGCGAGGACGAGCAGGACGACGCCAACCCAGAACGCGGCGGAGGCCAGCACGTCGGACTTGGGAGAGACCTGGGGCGAGCCGCCGCTTCCCGCAGCCCGGGGCGCATTGGCGCGGGGGCTGGAAGGCGCCGCGGGGGGAGGCGGCGCTGACTTGGGAGTGGTGGAGTTGGTGGACAGCAGCGGCATGGTGAACAACGCGTAAACCTAGGCTGGTGCTAACCTTGGCCAACGACTCCGACTACCGGAAATCCGGTAGGATGGGGGAGAGTTGGGCGATTCGGTCCCGCCCAATGCGCTGAAAACTCTCGCTTGACGCGAAGACGGAAACCCGAACCCTGTCCCTTCCGATTTTCGCCCTCATCGTCTATCGGTTAGGACAGGAGATTCTCAATCTTCAAAGCGGGGTTCGATTCCCCGTGGGGGCGCCAATCCTTTCTCCCCGGTAGCGTGTATTGGGAGATGTATTTGGCCCACGGAAGGCATCGAAAACACGGAAGTGGCTGGCTGTCGCGTAACTATCGGGGCAACGTGGCAGTGAGGTCGCTTCACGCGACCAGCTTTGATCTCGATCCACTTTGCATGAACCAACCGGTCCCAGCAGTGACGGCGCAGGATGTGGAGCGCATTGTTGCGCGCGATTTTCGCGGGCAGGACGTGATCGAGGCCCGTGGGGCGTTGGAGCAATACGGGACCCAGGCTTGGCATCGAGAAACGGTCCGCGTTCGCATCGCCTGCCTGAAGATGGCCGACGGCGACCTCGAGCGGCTGCGGCGGGCCTTGGCCGTGGCCAACACGGACTACCGGGACGTGCTCGCTGCGGCTGAGTACCCCGCCTACATGATTCGGGTTTCGCCGACCGAGAAGGACTCGTCCAAGCACGAGGGCGTAATCAAGGACGATTGGAGCCAGTACCGGACCTGGTTCGAGAAAACCTAGCAGGAAGGCCGACCGCGTTTTCTCTCCGTTCCCTCCGTTGCCTCCTGTGAATCGCTACGCGCCGCCCGCACCCGGCGCGGTTATCGGTAGACACCGTGCTCCTTGAGGAGCTCCACCAGCAGGCGGTAGTTGGCCAGCGGCACAGTGGGCGGGACCGAGTGGTCGATGTGGTAGATGTAGCCGCCGCCCTCCATCGCAGCCTTTAGCTTGGTGGTGACCTCAGTGCTGATTTCGTCCGGCGTCCCGCGGGCGATCAGGTCGGCGTTGATGTTGCCCATGAAGGTAATCCGGTCGCCCCAAAGTCGCTTCAGTTCGCGTACGTCGTTCCCGGCCCTCGCCTCGAGTGGCTGGATCACGTCGAAGCCGGCCTCGATGACCAGCGGGATAAACCCCCGCACGTCGCCGTCACAGTGGAGCATGAACGCCAGGCCGCGCTCATCGCAGAACCGCCGGAACTCGCGATGCAGGGGCAGCACGTGCTCCCGGTAGACGGTCGGGGGCAGGAGCATGCCGTTCTTGAAACATAGGTCGGCGAAGAACCAGAGCGCGTCGAAGGTCACGCCGCGCTCGTCGATCAGCCAGGCGAGGTGCTTCAAGGTGTAGTCGGTGAACACGCGGAGCGCCCGGCGGACCAGGTTGGGATGCGTGACGAAGGCCATGAGGCCCTCTTCAAATCCCAGGAGATACTCGATCACGAACCACGCCGGCTCCATGGGCGTCACGGCCGTGAAATCTCCGGCTTCGCGGCGTCGCTCGTGCTCGCGGAGCTGGTTCTCATCGATGATGCGGTGGTCGAGCGTGGCGTAGCACTCGAGCCAGGTCTCGAGCTGGGAGAGGTCGTCGACGGCAAAGCGCAGGTTGACCGGCGTCGCGGTGGTGTTCTTCCAGCTCTGCACCGTGCGACCCCATTCGTCGGATCGGGTCACGGTCGCATCATCCTCGGCCAGCGTGCGCACCGGCAGACGCGGCGACAGGTCCGGGCCGTAGAGGCCGATCGCATCCAGGCCAAAATGCCGCAACGGGTCACAGCCCGCGGGCAGGCCCTCGCGCTCCCAGCGCTCGATGGTCTCCGGCCAGTAGCAGATCTCCGTGAGCGGAATCCGCGAGACTGGCCGTCGCGCGATGGCGTCTCGCAGGAGCTTTCGGGAACCCATGGCGCGCATTGAAACGTCCCAATCCGCGACCGGCCAGTGTGAATGTGCGGTGCGAACTCGACCTTCCACCAGCGGCTCGAGCTTCGTGCCCTTGGTGCGCTTCCGGCCCATGACCGTGCGTGCGTTCGCTGCGACCACGCGATCACAGGCGCCCGCTTTCCTTCTGTGCAAAGACCCGGGATGCCGCTAGCACTTCCCGCCAACCCCTATGACCGCTGACGAATTCATCGCGGATCTTCCGGCCGATCGTCGCGCCGCCATGCTTACCCTGCATCGTGCGATCCGGAAGGCCGTGCCGAAACTGGCGCCGGAGATCATGACGATGATGAGCACGAACGTGATCGCGTACGGCCGCTACCGTTACAAGTCGGCCAGCGGACGGGAAGGGGACTGGTTTCAGATCGGCCTCGGCGCGGGCAAGGGTGCCTACAGTCTCCACGTTTGCACGAACAGCGGCGCCAACCTGATCAAGGAGCGGGCCGGCAAGCTCGGCAAAGTAAAGACCGGCCGAAGCTGCATCAACTTCACGAAGCTCGAGGACCTGAAGCTCGACGCGGCGATGGCTATGGTGAAGGAAGCCGTGAAATCCGGCGGCCTCAACGCAGTGAAGTGACAGGCCGACGAAAGAGCTGGATCGCCCGCCAAGGGCACTAAGGACTACCGCGACTGAGACAGATCGTGCCCAAGTCGCCTCCGTTCCCTCCGTTGCCTCCTGTGAGTTTCCAACCTCAGTAAAACAAATTCCGGTCCAGGCTGCGGTATTGGATGGCCTCGAGGAGATGCGGGGCTGCGATCGCGTCGGACCCGGCCAGGTCGGCGATGGTGCGGGCGACCTTGAGAATGCGGTCGTAGGCCCGGGCGGAGAGACTCAGCTGCTCCATGGCTTGCTGGAGGAGATCGCCCAAGGCGGTGTCGATCTCGCAGTGCTGGCGGATCTGACGGTGGGTCATGCGGGCGTTGGCCGTGACGCTGGTGCCGGCGAAGCGGACCTGCTGGCGGTGACGCGCGCGTTCGGTGCGGTCGCGGACCGTGGCGGAACTTTCACCCAGTTGCTCGCTGCGGAGCTCGGTGAGCGAGAGGGCCGGGGCGTCGATGTGGATGTCGATACGGTCGAGCAGCGGGCCGCTGATGCGGGCGCGGTAGCGCTGGATCTGGGTGGGTGAGCAGCGGCACTCGTGACGCTTGTCACCGAGATAGCCGCAGGGACACGGATTCATCGCGGCGACGAGCATGAAGGCGCAGGGCAGCGTGACCTTGCCGGCGCTGCGGGAGATCGTGACCTCGCCATCCTCAAGCGGCTGCCGGAGCACCTCGAGCGCAGAGCGCTTGAACTCCGGCAGTTCGTCGAGGAAGAGCACCCCGTGGTGGGCGAGCGAGATCTCGCCGGGACCCGGGATGGTGCCGCCGCCGAGCAGGCCGACGTCCGAGATGGTGTGATGCGGACCGCGGAACGGCCGGGTGCCCCAGGACAGTTCGCCCTGCAAGGTTCGGCCGGCGGCGGACTGGATGCCCAGGATCTCAAGCTGCTCCTCGAGGGTGGGCGCCGGCATCACGGTGGGAATGCGTTTCGCGACCATGGACTTTCCTGAACCTGGCGGGCCGATCATGAGCAGATTGTGCGAGCCGGCGACGGCGACCTCGACGGCGCGGCGGAGGGCGGGCTGTCCCTTGACCTCGGCAAAATCTGTCGAGCCATCCGAGGGCGGCCGGGCTCGCTGCCGGGCGGCGGCGGACGTGAGCAAGTTCAGGGGAATCTCGCCCTTCAGGAACCGCGCGGCCTGGTCGAGGGAGGCGACGGCATAGACCTCGATGCCCTCGACCAGCGCGGCCTCGTCGGCGGAGACGGGCGGCAGGAGCAGGCCGCGCTTGCCGAGCTTGCGGGCGAGCCGGGCCATGGCGAGGGCACCGCGGATGGGGCGGGTGGCGCCGGAGAGGGCGAGTTCGCCGGCGATGAGCCAGTCGCCGAGCTCGGCGAACCGCGCCTGCTCATGGGCGCACAGCATGCCGAGGGCAATGGGCAGATCGTAAATGGGACCCTCCTTGCGGACATGGCCGGGGGCGAGATTGATCGTGGTGCGCTTGTTGCCGAGGAAGTAGCCGCAGTTCCGGACGGCGGTGAAGACCCGGTCGCACGACTCCTTCACGGCGGCATCGGGCAGACCCACGAGGTGAATCTTCGGCTCGCCGGCCGGGACGGCATTGACCTCGACGAAGACGGCGTCGGCCTCAACGCCGCGCAGGGCGGCCGAAAGCAGGGAAAACAGCATGCAGCGTGCAAACCGCGTCCGACGCCGAAGCCACCCTTAGCGGGCGGCGGCCTTGGCGGCCAGGCGCTGACGGACGGTCTCGATATTCCGCTCCACGGCCTCGTAGTACTCGTTGGGTCCGGACGGGAACGGACGCGCGAGGTAACGGTAGGCGCGATCGAGCTGGGTCTCGAGGCGAGGCTTGACGAACTTGATCCAGAAATCGGGGGTCTTCTGCATCAGGTCGTCCGCGGACTTGAACACGCGGCGAGCCTGCGGCAGGGCCATGAAATTGTCGGACTCGAGGAACTCGTTGTAGAGCACGCCGAGCTTGTCGGGGTAGTCGGGAGCGGCCATCTGCCCGAGATAATCCGCCGTGGCCAGGGCGCAACCGATGAAGCGGTCGGCCGGCGTATTGAAGTTGAGACGGCCGATCTCGTTGGCTGGGCCGGTGCAGTTGATCGCGCCGAGGACGGCGAAGACCTCCTGGTCCTGCACGCCGATGGTCGGGAGGTAAGAGGCTGCGAACGCGCAGCTGCGCAGGACGTGGGTCAGGGTGTACTTGGCGCCCGTGCCGCTGACATCGGTGCGGATCTTGAGATAGCCGGTGTCGTGGAGCAGCGCCGTGACGATCGCCAGTTCGTACTGGCGGGGCGTCAGCTCATGCCCCTCGTGCGAGAGATGGGCGCCCTTGAGCAGGTGGACCAGGCAGACCGTGGCCTGCATGACGTGCTCGAGATCGTGGTAGCCCAGATCGATCGGCAGATAGCCGGGATGCCGGCCCGTATAGTGTGTCTCGACATCCGTAAATGCGCGGTCGAGCAGCACCAGGCTGGCCCCCGGAAACAGCTCGTGGAAAACCTGCCGGGCGAAAGCGGCGACGGCGGCCGGATTCTTTGTGTCGACAGAGTTCAGCATGGGGGCAGAGAGTAGGGGCTGATCTCGGGGACGTCGGCTTCGGACGAAGCTGAGGGCCGATTAAGATTTGCCGAAAAAGCCGCGCAAGACCAATCCTAGGGGAAAACACTCACATGATGTCGATTGGCATTACCGGCGGCATGGGCTGTGGAAAGTCCACGGTGGCCAAGCTCATGGAGAAGAAGGGATTTGAGCGTATCGACTCCGACGCGATCGTGCGGGAAAAAGTGCTCACGTTGGCGGCGGTCCGCGACCAGATCCGCGGGCATTTCGGCGATGCAGTCATGAACGCGGATGGCACCGTGGATCGAGCGCAACTGGGTGCCCGGGTCTTCGCCGATGACGCGGAACTGGCGTGGCTGGAGGAGCTGACTCACCCGCACGTTTTCGCGTGCTGGCGGGAGGCGTTTGCGGCGGCGAAGCGCGACGTGGTGGTGGAGGTTCCGCTGTTGTTCGAGAAGAATTTGGAGAATTGGTTTGATTTCACCGTCTGCGTGGCCTGTGCTCCGGCCCAGCAACTCGCCCGACTGGAGCAGCGTGGCCTACCGCACGCGCTCGCCGAGCAACGAATCTCGAAGCAACTGCCCCTGGCGCGCAAGATTGAGCTGGCTGATTTTGTTTTGTGGAACGACGGCTCCGCCGAATTCCTCGAGAACCAAGTTGATCATCTCGTGAATGCGCTGCCGGTGGCCCGCTGAGGGGCTCGTGGCAGCCTTGCTCCCGTGTCGGCGGTCGCACCGTCCTACCCATAGATTTTTGTACCTCCATGGCTCATCCCCCGAAGAATGACGACGCTTCCGGCTCGAAATCCGACGCCGGGGCCGACGACACCAAGAAGGCGCCGCGCCGCCGTGGCCGCGCCCCGAAGGCCGCAAAGGGCGGCAAGCGCCATGCCGAGCACGCCGAGGATTCGGCGCCGTCGGCTCACGAGCCCGAGGTATCCGCGGCGCCGGCTCCCGCCGAGGCGCCGGCCCGAGAGGAACGTCCTGCGCCGCCCCCTGCGCCTGAGCCCCAGTCCCAGGCCCCGAGTACACCGGCGGAATCCCAGGGCGACTCCGGCCAGGACTATCGCGGCGGCGAACAAGGCAGCCAGCAACCGCAGCAGGGCGGTGGTGGTGGTGGCGGAGGAGGCGGTGGTGGTGGCCAGGGCGAGTGGCAGGACCGCGGCGATCGCAATTTCTGGAAGCGCAACAAGCGCAAGCGTGGGCGTCACGGCGGCCCGTGGCAGCCCGGTCAGGGTGGCGGCCAGTCCTTCTCCCAGCACCCCCCGCAGCCGCCTCCGCCGAATGTCTCACCGATCTACGGCGATCTCCCGGATCCGGCGCGCTTCAACGATCTCGAGGCGCTAAAGACGCTCGCCAAGGACATTTCCTCCGGCAAGGGCGATGCGCTCTATCTCGACGAGCTTTACCGCCTGAATCTCGCGGACCTCACGGCGTTCGCGCGGAAGTATGGCGTCGCCTTCGAAGGTGCGCCCAACCGCAAGCAGCTCCTCGCTCAGGTGCTCGCCCTCGCGGCGGAGCAGAAGCGGCCGATCCTTGATCGCGGCTACATCGACATGACGGATCGCGCGGCGTTCATCGTCCACGAGCACGTCAATTACCGGCTTTACCCCGAGGATCCGCTCCTCCCCGAGAGCCTCATCCGGGTCTATGGCCTCAAGCGCGGTCATCGCGTCGAGGTCCAGGTCGAGGCGCCGCGCGGCAACGAGCGCTGTCCGTCGGTCGTGAAGATCACTACCGTGATGGGCCTGGAGCCGGACGAGATCTCGAAGGTCACGCCGTTCGAGGAACTCGTGCCCTATTATCCGCTGAAGCGCATCCTGCTCGAGGCGCCGGAGGTGCAGAAGGACGTTTCGATGCGTGCGGTCGACATCCTCACGCCGATCGGCTTCGGCCAGCGCGGCCTCATCGTCGCGCCGCCCCGCACCGGCAAGACGATCCTGCTGCAGAACATCGCGAATTCGATCACGATGAACAGCCCGCAGGCGAAGCTGATCCTCCTGCTCATCGACGAGCGTCCCGAGGAAGTGACGGATTTCCGCCGTCACACCAAGGGTGAGGTCGTGTCGTCGACCTTCGACGAGACGCCCGAGAGTCACGTGCACTGCGCCGAGATGGTGATCGAAAAGGCGCGCCGCATGGTGGAGATGGGCGAGCACGTCGTGATCCTGCTCGATTCCATCACCCGCCTGGCCCGCGCCTACAACGCGCTGGCGGGCAATCAGGGCAAGACGATGTCGGGCGGTCTCGAATC
>CAYYGV010000047.1:0-24783 GCA_964471615.1 uncultured Opitutaceae bacterium | reverse complement strand
TGCGGCTGCGGCCGGACTTCCTCGAGGCGCACTACAACTACGCGAACAAGCTCGCAGGTCTCCCGGGCCGCCTGCCCGATGCGATCAGCCACTATGAGGCCGTGCTGCGGCTGAACCCGCGTTTGCCCGAGGCGCACAAGAACCTCGCCCTCGCGCTGGCCAACCTCGGCCAGCTCGACGCCGCGTCCGCGCATCTCGAGACCGCGCTGCAGCTGCGCCCAGTCTATCCCGAGGCCCGCGCGCTGCTCGACCAGGTCCGCGCGGCCCAGGGGCGCTGAGTTTGCCACGAAGGGCACGAAGCTGCGGACCGTGCCTTCGCGACCCCAGCGGCCTTAGCGGTAAAATGCTTGGTTAACCGCGAAGGCCGCCAGGATCGCGAAGCCCAGGCTTCGTGCCCTTGGTGCGCTTCGTGGTGAACTCGGGCCGGAGAGCGGAGGGTGGCCTGCGCTTCGGGCTTGGCGTCGGTCGCGGGCGCTGAAACAAACGAACCATGGCTAGTCCCGGTCCGGCTCCCGCCGCCTCCCGCCCGCTCTGGCAGCGGATCTCGCTCACCCAGCAGATCATGCTCGGCCTCGTCGTCGGCTGCGTGATCGGCTGGTGGATGCTGCGCCTGCCGCCGGAGGCGAAGGCCACGTGGGACAACTGGCTCACGCTGGCCCGCGACATCTTCCTCCACCTGATCAAGGCGATGATCGCGCCGCTCGTGTTCGCGAGCATCGTGCAGGGCATCGCCGGCACCGGCGACCTCCGCAAGGTCGGGCGCGTCGGGGCGAAGGCGCTGCTGTATTTCGAGCTCGTGACGACCGCCGCGCTCGCCATCGGCCTGCTGGTGGTGAACGTGGTCGGCCCCGGGGTCGGCGTGAAGCTCGCCGGGAACGCCTCCGCGCTCGGCGCGGCGGCCGCGGCAAAGCCGCAGAACCTCTTCGAGACGATCCTGCACGTGTTTCCGACCAGCCTGCTCGACGCGATGGCGCGCAACGACGTGCTGCAGATCGTGGCGTTCGCCGTGATCTTCGCCGTGGCGGTCAGCGCCGCGGGCGAGGCGGGCAAGCCGGTGCTGGATTTCTGCGGGAGCCTGACCCAGGTGATGTTCAAGTTCGCCGGGATCATCATGAAATTCGCGCCGGTGGGCGTGGGCGCGGCGATCGCGGTGACGGTCGGGCACCAGGGCCTCGGCGTGCTGCTGAGCCTCGGCAAGCTGGTGCTGACGCTGTACCTCGCGCTGGCGATCTTCGTGGTGTTCGTCTTCGGCACGGTCATCTGGATCGCGCGGCTGCCGCTGATGGCCTTCATCCGGGCCGTCCGGGAGCCCTTCGCGCTGGCGTTCGCCACGGCCAATAGCGAGGCGGCGCTGCCGGACGCGTTCGCGCGCATGGAGCGGCTCGGCGTGCCGCGCGGCATCGTCGGCTTCGTGCTGCCGGCCGGGTACGCGTTCAATCTCGACGGCTCGACGCTGCACCTGGCGGTCGCCTCGGTGTTCGTGGCGCAGGCGGCGGAGGCGACCACCGGCATCCACTTTGGACTCGGCCAGCAGCTCACGATGATGCTCACGCTCATGCTCACCTCGAAGGGCGTGGCGGCGGTGCCGCGCGCGTCGCTCGTGGTGCTGATCGCCGCGCTGCAGTCGTTCGGCCTGCCGCTCGAGGGCGCGGCGATGATCCTCGGCGTGGACGCGCTGCTCGACATGGCGCGCACCTCCGTGAACGTGATGGGCAACTGCCTCGCGAGCGCCGTGGTGGCGCGCTGGGAGGGCGAGTTTGACGACGCCAAGGCGCAGGCCAGCTTCGGCCGCCCGGAAACCGCGGGGGAGGGCTGAGGCGGGGTGATGCGGTTGAAAGTTGAAGGCGCTCAGTTGAAGGTCGCGGACCCGGAAGCACCGCCGCTGCCATTCCCTGAAATGACTTCCTCGCGTTGCGGGTCATTCCGATGATTCCTTGTCGTCCCCTCCGGTCGCCTCGGTCTCCGGTCCTTTCAACTCTCAACCGTCAACTTTCAACTCCTCCATGCCCCCGGCTGATCCCAAAGTCCCGGTCCCCTTTTCCGCCGTGCTCCTCGCCGGCGGCCATTCGATCCGCATGCATCGCGACAAGGCGCTGCTCCCTCACGGCGACACGGTGATGTGGTGCCGGCAGCGCGACGTCCTGGCGGCGGCGGGCGCCGCGGAGCTGCTGCTCTCGGCCCGGCCGCAGCAGGCGTGGGCGGCGACGGCGGAGGGATTTGCGGCGGTGGTGGCGGACGCGGTGCTGGACTCGGGACCGCTGGGCGGGATCGTGGCCGCCTTCGAGCGGGCCGCGCACGAGCACCTGGCCGTGCTGGCCGTGGACCTGCCGCACATGGAGCCGGGCTGGTTCGCCGCGCGGGCGGCGGACTGCGCGCCGGGTGTCGGCGTGGTGGGACGGCGGGACGGGTTCTTTGAACCGCTGGCGGCGATCTATCCCCGCGCGCTAGCCCCGCTGGCCCGCGAGATGATCGAGGCGCGCGTGCTGTCGCTGCAGAAGCTGCTGGCGGCGGGCGTGTCGGCCGGCCGGCTCCGCGTCCACGAGATCACGGCGGACGAGCAGGCGATGTTCGCCAACTGGAACGAGCCGGGCCGGACCTGAGGGCCGCCCTTACTCGACCTCCAGCGCCGCGGCGATCGCGCCCCGGCGGCGGTGGTAGTACAGGGCCATCGCTCCCGGGTAGCACAGCGCCACCACGGCGACGAAGGCGTACGTGACGCGGTAGGAGAGCAGCAGGAACTCCTGCTCGGACAAGCCCGTCTGTGCGAGCGACTCGCGGATGTCGGGCGTGAGCGCCGCCCGCAGCGGGGTGAGGTCCACGTGGGTCAGCTGCCAGCCGCAGAGCGTGAGGAGAAACGCCACGCAGAGGACCTGGCCGCCGACGAGCCAGTTCAGGCCGCGGGCCTCGCCGTCGTTCAGCAACGAGCCGCCGTGGAGGGCCATGGCGCCGGTGCCGGCGACCACCAGCCAGGTCAGGCAGCCGAAGACCTCGCCGCCCGCCGCGCCCAGCAGGCCGAACGTGCTGCCGAAGACCATGACCCACGTGCCGTTCAGGCGGGCCTGGCCGACGACGCGCTCCAGCGTCTCATGGGGCAGCAAGGGTGGGAGGTCGGGCATGCGGAGGAAGGGAATTGGGCGGAAGGTCGTTGCAAGCGGACTCGCCGCGGATGTCAAACCGACCGTGCGGGCTAGACTTCGCCTCCCGGGCGTCCACACACTGGGAACGGTGCCCGCCCGCCGTCCAGACCCGCCGTTCCGCTTCCGGCTCGATTTCCCGCCCGAGCTGCCGATCAGCGCGCGCGCGGAGGAGATCGTGGCCGCGATCCAGGAGCACCCGGTCGTGATCCTCGCCGGCGAGACCGGCTCGGGCAAGACGACCCAGATCCCGAAGATGTGCCTCGCCGCCGGCCGCGGCGTGCACGGCCGGATCGCCTGCACCCAGCCGCGCCGCGTCGCCGCGCTCTCGATCTCGCGCCGCGTCGCGGAGGAGCTCGGCGTCGACTGGGGCCGCGAGGTCGGCTGCAAGATCCGGTTCACCGACCAGACCACGCCGGCCACCGTCATCAAGTTCCTCACCGACGGCATGCTGCTGGCCGAGGTCCAGGGCGATCCGCTCCTGCGCGAGTACGACACCCTGATCATCGACGAGGCGCACGAGCGCTCGCTCAACATCGACTTCCTCCTCGGCCACCTGCGCACCCTCCGCCTCCGCCGGCCCGAGCTGAAGCTCGTCATCACCTCCGCGACGATCGACACCGAGATGTTCAGCGCGGCGTTCGACGGCGCCCCCGTGCTGCGGGTCGAGGGCCGCACCTACCCGGTCGAGGTCATCTACGCCCCGCTCGACTCGCTCGGGTCCGACGCTGCCGAGGGCGACGAGCGGGAGGCCCGCGCCGAGGCGCTGCACTACATCGACGGCGCCGTCGAGGCCGTGGAGCGGATCGTGCGCGAGAGTCCCGCCGGCGACGTGCTGGTCTTCATGCCGAGCGAGCGCGACATCCGCGAGACGGGCGACCTGCTGGCCGGCCGGAAGCTCCGCGACTGCGAGGTCGTGCCGCTCTTCGGCCGGCTCTCCAACGCGGAGCAGCAGCGCGTGTTCGCCCCGACCCCGCACCGGAAGCTGGTCGTCGCGACCAACATCGCGGAGACCTCGCTGACGATCCCGGGCATCCGTTTCGTCGTCGACACCGGCCTCGCGCGGGTCAGCCGCTACGCGCCCCAGGCCCGGACCCGCCGCCTGCCGATCGAGCCGATCGCCCAGTCGAGCGCCGACCAGCGCAAGGGCCGGTGCGGCCGCGTGGCCGACGGCGTCTGCATCCGCCTCTACTCCGAGGCCGACTACCTCGACCGGCCGCGCTTCGCCCAGCCCGAGATCCAGCGCGCGAACCTCGCCGACGTCATCCTCCGCCTGAAGGCCTTCGGGCTCGGCGACATCGAGCGGTTCCCGTTCATCAACGCCCCGGCGGTCAAGTCGGTCCGCGCGGGCTACGCCCTGTTGGAGGAACTCGGCGCGCTCGAGGACGATTCTGCCGCGCCGGGCGCCCACGCCCTCACCGCCACCGGCCGCGAGCTCGCCCGGCTGCCGGTCGACCCCACGGTCGGTCGCATGATCCTCCAGGCGCGGACCGAGCGCGCGCTGCGGGAGGTGCTGGTGATCGCCTCGGGGTTGTCGGTGCAGGACCCGCGCGAGCGGCCGCTCGACCGGCAGGCGCAGGCGGACGCGGCGCACCGGCGGTTCGTCCATCCCGACTCGGACTTCCTCACGCTCTTCAACATCTGGGAGACCTACCACGACCAGTTCGAGAACCTCTCGCAGGCACGGCTGCGCCGGTTCTGCCGCGACCATTTCCTGAGCTACACGCGCCTGCGCGAGTGGCGCGACATCCACGGCCAGCTGCTCGAGGTGCTGCGCGAGCGCGACGGCTTCCGGATGACGTCGGCGTTCAACGGCCTGTCGGCATCAGACCTGAAGGACTCGGGCTTCGGCACGCCGGCCTACCGCGCCATTCACCGCAGCATCCTCGCCGGCCTCCTCGGCAACATCGCAGTGCGCGACGAGGACGGCGGCTACCGGGCCACGCACGACCGGCGCGTGGCGCTGTTCCCGGGATCGGTGCTATTCGCGAAGGACGAGCCGAAGAAGCGGCCCGCCGAGGCCGCCGCCCGCCGCGCCGCCAAGGCGCCGCGCTGGCTGATGGCCGCCGAGATCATGGAGACGACGCGCCTCTACGCCCGCACGTGCGCCCGCCTCGACCCGGCGTGGGCGCTCGACCTCGGCCGCCATCTCGTCCGTGTCGCCCACAGCGAGCCGTTCTGGCATGAGGAGGGCGGCCGCGTGATGGTGAAGCAGCGCACGCGGCTCTACGGCCTCGAGCTGGAGAGCAAGGCCGTCGGGTTCGGCCGCATCGACCCGGTGCACGCGACCGAGATTTTTATCCGCGAGGGGCTGGTGAACGACACCATCACGTTCCCCCTCGACTGCCTTCTTCACAACCGCCAGGTCCGCGAGCGCCTCGACGTGATCCTCACGCGCACCCGCGACGCCGGCTACCTCAACCTCGACGAGGCGGCCTACCGGTTCTACGCGACCCGGCTGGCCGGGACGCCGGTCTCGTCGGTGGCCGAGCTGGTCGACCTGGTCCGGGAGCGGCGCGCCGCGGAACCGCGGTTCCTGATGATGGAGCCCGGCGACCTCCGCGACCCGGAGTCGCTGACGCACGACGCCGAGGCCTTCCCGGAATCCCTTCCGCTGGAGAACCGCGCGCTGCCGCTCGTCTACAGTTACAAGCCCGGCCAGACCGACGACGGGGTGACGCTCGACGTGACGGTCGCGGAGGCCGAGCGCCTGACGCCGGCGACGCTTGACTGGGCGGTGCCGGGTCACCTCGAGGCGAAGGTGGAGCACTATCTCCGGTCGCTGCCGAAGGAACTGCGGCGCGGCTTCGTGCCGCTGGCAGAGACGGCCCGGTCGCTGGCGGCGCAGGTGGCGGCGCGCGACCGGCTGACCGATCGGCGCGAGACCCTGCCCGAGGCGCTGGCGGCGCAGATCGCGGAGCGTTTCCGGGTCACGGTGGACCCCCAAGTCTGGACCTCGCGGCCGCTGCCGGATCATCTGCGCGTGCGAATCCGGGTGGTGGACGCCGCCGGCCGGGAGCTGGGCAGCGGCCGCGACCTGACAGAGCTCCGGCAGGTGCTGCACCTGCAGGCCCGCGAGGCGAGTGCGAACGTGGCGCGCGAGGATCCTGCGGCGTGGAAGGCGGCGCGGGCCAAATGGGAGAAGCCGGCGCAGACCACGTGGACCTTTGGCGACGTTCCCACGAAAGTGCCGGTGAGCGAGCCAGGCGGCGTGCCGGTAGTGGCGTTTCCCGGGCTGAGGGCGGCCGAGGGCGGCGTGGAGCTGCGGCTGTTCAAGACGCCGGAGGAGTCCGCAATCGCGACCGCCCGCGGGCTCGCGGCCCTGCTGGAGCGCTCGCTGGGTGCGGACCTGATGTGGACGGAGCGCGACCTTCGCGCGCTGCGCGAGCTGGGCCCATTGAAGGCGACGCTGGCGCCGACCGCGGAGCTGCAGGCGCACGCGCTCGAGTCGCTCCGTCGCTGGGTCTGCGACCCGGCGCGGGTGGCGGGGCGGACGGCGGCCGCGTTCGAGGCGGCGGTGACCCGCGCCAAGGCCGACCTGCGCGGCGTGGTGCCGCGGCTGAGCGACCTGCTGCGCGAGATCCTCACGCTGCGCCAGACGCTGCTGGTGCACCCGACGCCGCCGGCGGGTCAGGAGCGAGACCTTGCGGACTTGCTGCCGCCGGACTTCGTGCGGGTCACGCCGTATGGCCAGCTGGCGCATTTTCCCCGTTACCTGAAGGCGATGAAGGTCCGCGCGGACCGATGGAAACAGAACCCGGCGAAGGACGCCGAGCGGGTGGCGCAACTCGCGCCTTACCTGGCCGCACGGTCGCGGGCAGGTGTGCCCGAGCGCTTCCGCTGGCTGGTGGCGGAATACCGGGTGAGCCTGTTCGCGCAGGAACTCGGCACGGCGGAACCGGTGTCCAAGGTGAAGCTCGACCGTGCGCTGGCCGGTGACGGCCCGGCGTCCGCGGCCCGCGAGGAGCCGCCGGCGCGGCCGATCGTGAGCGCGCCGGTGACGGAGCGGAAGGCCGGCCCGCTCAAGAGCCTGGGCGCGCTCGACAAGCTGTTCCCGCGTTAGGGCTGGTTTCACCACGAAGGGCACGAAGCCCACGAAGTCCAAGCCCGGGTGCTTCGCGGCCTTGGCGGACTTGGCGGTGAACCAAGATCGAATTGGAACGGGTTTCACCGCCAAGCACGCCACGATCGCGAAGACCAGTCCCGCTCGGGCTTGGTGCGCTTCGTGTCCTTTGTGTTGAAACCAACCCCGTCTGCCCTCCGGCTGATTTGACGAGGCGATTGGGTCGCGCCAGAGTGCCGGCGCATGAAAAAGATCCTGATTTCCCTGATGGCGGGCCTGGCAGCGGTGACGGCGTCGGCGGCGATCGTGACCCGGCCGGTCGCGTACGAGCATGCCGGCGCTAAACTCGAAGGTTACCTGGCGTACGACGACAGCCTGACCGCGAAGGGCAAGCTGCCGGGCGTGCTGGTGGTCCACGAATGGTGGGGCCTGAACGACTACGCGCGCGGTCGGGCGATGCAGCTGGCGAAGCTCGGTTATGTCGCGTTCGCCCTCGACATGTACGGCACGGGGATCTCGACGCTCGACCCGAAGAAGGCCGGCGAGCTGGCGGGACAGTTCTACGGCAAGCCCCTGATGGCGGAGCGGGCGCGGGCGGGGCTCGACCAGCTGCTGGCGACCGGACTCGTCGACGAGACCCGCGTCGCGGCCATTGGCTACTGTTTCGGCGGCTCGACCGTGCAGGCGCTTGCCTACACCGGCGCGCCGCTGGCGGGCATCGTGAGCTTCCACGGCGGACTGATCCCGGTGCCGGCGGACGCGGCGGCCAAAACCAAGGCCAAGCTCCTGTTCTGTCACGGCGCGGTGGATCCGTTCATCTCGCGCGCGGAGCTCGACGCCTTCACGCAGGCGATGAACGACGGAAAGTTCGACTACCAGTTCATCAGCTATGCCGGCGCGATCCACGCGTTCACGAACCCGAAGGCCGACGAGGTGGCCGCCAAGAGCGGGTTGAAGGGCATCGGCTACAACGCCGCCGCAGACCACCGCTCGTGGTCGCACATGAAGGCGTTCTTCAAGGAGATCTTCGGGGGTAAAAAGAAGTGAGTGTCCGGATCTTGTCTGGGCTTCGGGTCGCGCTGGTCGGGGTCATGCTGGCGCTGTCGGTCCACGCCGGCTCGGGTCGCTCCGCGTGGAAGGAGATCGACGGCCTCGTCCGGACGACGGCCGACCTGATGCGGGAGCGGAACCGCGACGAGCTGTTCAACAACCTCAACCTGCTCAAGTTTCGCCTCGACGATTTCATTGCCCAGTACCCGCAGGATGACCACCGCTGGAATGCCGAGCTGCTGAAACTGCACACCGCGGCGCAGCTGGCGACGCTGAACGGCACCCCGGTCGATTGGTCGGAGCAGGAGGATGGCTTTGCCTACGTGATGTCGGCCACCGGGGCGAAGCGGGACGTGAAGGTCGCGGCGCGGTCCGCGTGGTTCCATGCGCGGCTGATGCAGGTGCCGGCCGCCCGCGGGGCCGAGCCGCTCCGGGCGTTGGCCCGCGAGGTCCAGCAGTTTTACGAGGAAAACCGCTCCAGCCCGACCGCCGCCCAGGCGGCGATGGAAGTGGCGGAAGCCGCCTCCCGGGCCGACCCCGAACGGGCGGAAGCGATCCTGCAGCGGGTCGCGCAAGCCGGCGACGGCGAGATTCCAAAGGAGGCGGCTAGCCGGCTGCAGATCCTGCAGGCCAGCCACGCTCCGATGAAACTGCAGTTCACCGCGCTGGACGGGACCAAGGTGGATCTCGCTGCACTGCGCGGGAAGGTGGTGTTGATCGATTTCTGGGCGACTTGGTGTCCGCCATGCCGCGACGAGACGCCCACGATCGTGGAGACCTATCGCCGACTGCATGACAAGGGATTCGAGATCGTCGGGATCTCGCTCGACGAGAGCCGCACCGCGCTGCGGGACTACATTAAGGTGAACGGCATGACCTGGCCGCAGTTTTTCGATGGCGGCGGTTGGGATAACCGGCTGGCGGAGCAGTACGGGATCCACTCGATTCCGGCGATGTGGCTGGTGAACCGGCGTGGGTACCTCGTCGACGTGGAGGCGCGCGACGACCTGGCGGACAAGGTGGAGAAGCTGCTCGCCGAGCCCGCCGTAAAGAACTGATCAATATCCCGCTCCGCCGCCGGCGGCTTGCCTCGGCGCGCGGATTGTCTTGTGTGCGGACATGAACCTTTCCGCCGCGCGTCATCTCGTGGAAACCAGCCTGGAGCGCATGCAAGCACTCTACTCGCAGCCGGTCTTTGACGAGTGGGTGATCCTGACGCCGTCGGGCAAGCACAGCGGCGTGCTGGCTTATGCGGGACCGCGGCTCGAGGAGTTCCGCAAGAAGCTGCCCTCGGACGTGGAGCCGCTGCTGGCTCAGCTAGCCGGACGGAATCTGGCAATCGGCGACTTCGAGTTCACCCAGGAGGGCGACGGCACGCGGCACGACGCGCTCATCCGCCTCGGCGCGACCAGTTATCTCGTCTGCAACAACCTCGCCCACTCAATGGCCGAGATCCGCAAGGACGCGCGCTGGCTCAAGGCGCAGGCGGCGTTTGTGGACCTCTGCGAGAAATTCCGCACCGACCCGCTCGAGGCGTAGATCGGGAGGTTTTTTTCACAGGAGGTAACGGAGGGAACGGAGGTGGCGGCGGAGGTTGGGGTGCTGAGGGGCTCGCTGGAGGGACGGAGGTGGTCTTTACCGCGGATTACACGGATTTTGGCGGATGAGACAGAGGAGTCCTCACGGACCGTCGCGTTGCGCTTCGCGCATCGCTAGGTCCGTTCGGGCCTGGGAGACGATCCGGCCGGATCCCCTCGAAACCGCCCCGCGGACTGCGCAGCGACGCCCGTCGGTGCGCAGTCCGCAGGGCCTCGTCCGTCTCATCCGCCAAAAATCCACGAAATCCGTGGTAAAAGAAAACGCCGAGCCCGAGCTGCCCGCCAGCAGCACCCCTGGTCCCGCCCAAACCTCCGTTCCCTCCGTTGCCTCCTGTGAAGAATAGACTCCGCTCCCGGATGAGATTGCCAAGATCTGCGTAGGTGAGTGGGCGGGGATTTGGTAGGGTAGCGGTGGAGGCCGCCATGACTACCACCGTCACCGAACTACTTCCGATCCTGCAGTCCTCGATCGGTCCCGTCATCCTGATCTCCGGCGTGGGCCTGTTGCTGCTCACCATGACCAACCGCTTCGGGCGGACGCTCGACCGGACGCGACAGCTGAAGCAGGACCTCGCGGCGGGCGGGCCCGAGGCGAAACAGGCGGCGATGCAGACCCAGATCGAAATCCTGATGCGGCGCGCCGGCATCCTGCGCGTGTCGATCACGCTCGGCGCGGTGACCGTCCTGCTCGACGCCGTCCTGATGCTGCTCCTGTTCCTCTCGGCGTGGGCCCGGCTCGAGCTCGGCGGCGTCGTGATCGCCGTCTTCTGTGTCTCGCAGGGCTGCCTGATCGGCTCGATGGTCGCGTTCATCCTCGACATGCATCTCGCCCTCGCCGCCGTGCGGCTCGAAGTCGAACAGCGCTGAAGGGGTCGAAAGTCGCAGGTCTAAAGTCGAACGACGGCAGCGCCGCTGGCGCGCAGCACTGTGACCTTCGACCTGAGACCTGTGACTTTCGACCGCTCAGCGGCGTCAGCCGCTGAGCAACCCGGTGCCAACAAACCAGGCGTAAGCGGCGAGGAGCGGCCAGCCCATCCACTTGGGCAGTCCGCCCGCGATGAGGACGCACAGGGCGTGGATCACGGCGGCGCCGAGCAGGATGGCGAGGCCGGTCTCGAAGAACTTCGGCACCTGCATCGGCGCGAGCAGGGCGCTGAGGCCGAGGCAGAGCGGGATGCAGATATGGCCGTCGCCGACCTGTGACGCGTAGGCGATGTCGGCGCGACGGCGGGCGGCGTAGAAGAACGCGAGCAGGGCGTTCGGCACCACCATCAGCCAGCCGCTCAGCCACCCGAGGTGCGCGGCGTTGAAGAACGTGCCCCGCTGGGCGGACAGCCAGTTCACCAGCCAGTCGATGCTCTCGTACACCGCGTAGGCGGCCAACACGATGATGAACAGGTCGAGGTAGAAGAGCGGGCCGAACGAGCGCTGCTGCCGGACGTTGTGCTTGAGGACGTCAAACACTTGGAAGCACTGCCAGAAGAGGAACAGCGCCACGAGGACCAGGCCGTCGCTCGGGTCGAGCCGTCCGTCCGCGCCCAGCGCCCACGTCACCCCGGAGAAAAAGATCACGGCCGCGAGGGTGAGGAGCAGCGACAGGCGGTTGATCTTCTGCTCGGTGGACGCGGCGTCGCCGCCCTTGCGTTTGGCTCCCTTGCGCGCCCCGCCGTTGCCGCCGAGGTCGAGGCCCCAGAACAGGGCGGGCAGGCCGAGCACGAGCGTGAGGTTCGTGACGTTGTTGACGAGGCAGTTGGTCAGGACCTCCTGGGGCGGACCGTGGCGCGTGGCGATGATCGCGACGAAGATCAGGTTCCCGAGTCCCGAGCAGTACGGCATCACGAGCGTGCCCAGGGCGGTGCCCTCGAGCCCGTGGTCGAGCAGCGCCTCGAGGCGCCAGATCATCAGGAGTGAGGCGACCAGGAACAGGGCCAGGTAGGTCCAGAGGCTGGTGAAGCCCAGCTGTTCGATGGCCTCGGCGAGCGGGTTCACGGGCGGGGCACGCTGAGCTGGTACCGGCGACCGGCGCGGCGGAGCCGGACGGGCGAGCCGAAGGCGGCGGACAGGGAGGCGGAGGTCAGGACCGTCCGGCGCGGCCCGGCGGCGAGGACCCGGCCGCGGCGCAGCAGGAGGGCGTGCGTGAACGCGGGCATGATCTCCTCGACGTGGTGGGTGACCAGCACGAGCGCGGGCGCGGTCCGGCGGTGCGCCAGGCGGTTCACGAAGGCGAGGAAGTGCTCGCGGGCCGTCGGGTCCAGCCCGGCGCACGGCTCGTCGAGGATCAGCAGTTCGGGCCGCGCCATCAGGGCCCGGGCGATGAGCACGCGCTGCCGCTCGCCCTGCGAGAGATAGGCCCACTCGCGGCCCGCGAGGCGCGCGGCGCCGACCAGCCGCAGCAGGCCGCGCGCGGCGGCTCGGTCGGCGGCGGACACGCGCGCCCAGAGGTCGAGCTGCGCGAACCGGCCGCTGATCACGGTGTCGAGCGCCACCTCGGCCGGCGGGATGGCGGCGACGAAGGCGCTCATGACCACGCCGACGCGCAGCCGCAGCGCCCGCCAGTCGCTCGCGCCGTAGTCCTGGCCCAGCACCGCAATCTCGCCGCGGGTCGGGGGGAGATGCCCGTGAAGAACCTTTAGGAGCGAAGTCTTTCCCGAGCCGTTGGCGCCGAGGATCACCCAGTGCTCGCCGCGCCGGACGCGCCAGGCGACATCACGGAGGATGGTGGTCCGGCCGCGGATGACGGTGAGGCCGGAGACTGCGAGGACGGGATTCATGGGCGCTTGTCGTCTGCGCATACCGGAGTGTTCGGCGGATGCAAACCACGAAACAAGCGCGACACGCGCCAGTCGCGGGAAATCCGCTCGCGCCGCGGCCGGACCTTGCTGCACGATGCGGGGATGCAACCGTTCCGTTTCCGTTCCCTGCTGCTGCTCCTGGCGCTCCTCAGCGCGGCCGCGGCCTCCGCCCGGACCTTCACGGTCATGGCCTACAACGTGGAGAACCTCTTCGACGCCGACGGCAAGGCGGTGTTCGACGAATACCGCGGCGACAAGTACACGCCGGCGCACGTCCTGACCAAGCTGCAGCACATCACGCAGGTCGTGCAGCGGCTCGCGCACGGGCAGGGCCCGGATGTGATCTTCTTCTGCGAGATCGAGGTCGACCAGACGCCCGGGGCGACGCCGCCGAACTACGACGCCATCCTCCGGAAGTATGCCGGCGTGAAGCTCGAGGAGATGCTCGGGCCGAAGTTCGACGCCGAGGTGGCCGACCTACCGGCCGAGGCACTGCTCGTGAAAGCGTTCGTTGACCACGGCCTGACGGGCTACCGCGTGATCGCGTCGCAGAACACCCAATCGACCGACGGCAAGCGTCAGCTGGCCCAGAAGTGCGTGGTGTTCACCCGGCTGCCCGTGACCGCGGTGCACGAGTGGCCCACGCTGGACGCCCGCGCCATCCTCGAGGTGGACGCCGAGGTCGACGGGGCGCCGATCTACCTGTTCGGCAACCACTGGAAATCCGGCGCCGGCGACCCGGTCACCGAGAAGACCCGGGTGGTCAACGCGGCCACGCTCCGTCGGCGCCTCGACGAGATCCTCGCGAAGGATCCCAATGCCG
The DNA here is from genome assembly GCA_964471615.1 of uncultured Opitutaceae bacterium. Taxonomy (GTDB): domain Bacteria; phylum Verrucomicrobiota; class Verrucomicrobiia; order Opitutales; family Opitutaceae; genus Opi-474. The sequence continues at coordinate 11,323 of CAYYGV010000047.1, read as the reverse complement.
ACATCGTCATCGGCGGCGACTTCAACTCCCAGTACAACCAGAAGGCCCGCTACGGAAAGACCATGCCCGAGACCGGCATGAACGACGTGCTGCACTCGCAGGGCAACGCCCTCGCGGTGCGGGGCCCGCAGCGCGACCTCTACAATCTCTGGTACGACCTGCCGCCGGCGGAGCGCGGGAGCGACACCTACAATGGCGAGTGGGGCACGCTGATGCAGCTGATCATCTCGCGCGGTCTGTTCGACTTCCGCGGCGTGCAGTACGTGGACCACTCGTTCCGCGTGGCCAAGTTCGCGGGCCTCAACATGGACGATGACGGCCTGCCGATCCACTGGAACGGCGCGGGCCCGACCGGCTCGGGTTTCTCGGACCACTTCCCGGTCTACGCGGTGTTCAAGACCGTGACCGACAACCGAGCCGACCGCTATCTGCCCGTCGCAAAGTCGAACGGAGCGGCGGAGTCCGACGAGCCGGTGAAGATCGGTCATTCCAAGATCGACGTGGAGAAGGTGGCGCTGCCCGCCGCGCAGGTGGCCACCGGCGCCGCCCTGCGGGTGCCGGCCAACCTCGGCAAGATTGTCCGGGTCGAGGGCAAGGTGGCCGAAGGCAAGCGCATGGCCGTCGAGTTCCTCGGTGAGCCCTACGATGTCTGGGTGCCGGACGGCGCCCTGCGTGCACGCCTTCGCGAGCGGTTCCGGGCGGGCGAGACCATCAAGTTCTACGGCGAACTCGGGATCTACAAGGAGCACTGGCAGTTTGTCATCCGCGACGAGGCCTGGGTGAAGTGAGGCGCCGATGCTGAAGGTATACACCTACGCCAACTGTGACACCTGCCGGCGCGCCGTGAAGTGGCTGCGCGGGCAGGGCCTCGCGTTCAACGAGCTTCCGATCCGCGAAACCCCGCCGAGCCCGGCCGAGCTGCGCACCATGCTGGCGGCGTGCGGCAGGGAGCTGCGGCGGCTGTTCAACACCTCGGGCAAGGACTACCGCGACCAGAAGCTCGGCGAGAAGCTGCCGGGAATGACGGAGGCCGCGGCGCTGGCGCTGCTGGCCGCCAACGGCAACCTGGTGAAACGTCCGTTCCTGCTCGGCCCGGGGGCCGCCCTGGTGGGCTTCGACGAGGCGGCGTGGCGCACGGCCCTCCTTTCGCGATGAACCTCGAGCATCCCCTTACCACCACGGTTCGCTGGCTGGCCACGCACGCCGGGTTTCCCGCGAGCCGACTTGAGACCCGCGCCGAGGCCCTCGTCTGCCTCGCGGCTCTCGTGGCGGCTGAGGAGGCCGCCCAGCAGCAGCGGTTCCTGATCCAGCGGCGCGATCCGGCCCAGACGGCCGCGCTGAAGACCCACGCCCTGCGCCGGTCCCAGGTCCACTACAAGTGTGACAACAGCGCCAAGGTCTGATCGCCCGGTTCGGCGCGGTTTCCTGTAACTTTGGCTCCGGCGGCGGGTTTTCCTGCTACCCTCCATGAAAACCCTGTCCCTGTTCCTTTCGGCCGGCCTGCTGGCCCTCACTCCGTCCCTCGCGAGCGCCAAGATTGAGCGCACCGTCGAGAAGACCTTCACCGTCCAGCCGGGCGGCAAGCTCAAGGTCCACACTCAGGGCGGCGATATCAAGATTGTCACCGGCGCGACCCCGACCGTGAAGGTCGTGGCCCGCGAGGTGATCCGCGCGAGCTCCGAGGCCGAGGCGGATGAGCTGCTCAAGAAGCTCACGCTGGTGATCGAGCAGAACGCCGACGGCGTCGCCGCCACCGCGGAGTACGAGAAGTCGGCGGGTTTTCATTGGGGCTCCTGGCCCCCGGTCCAGGTGGGATTCACCGTCACCGTCCCCGCCAGCTATAACGTCGAGCTCAAGACCTCCGGCGGCGACGTCACGGTCGATGACCTGCAGGGCAACGTGCACGCCCGCACCTCCGGCGGGGACATCGTGCTCGGCAAGATCGCCGGTGACGTCCATGCCGGCACCTCCGGCGGCGATGTCCGGCTCGCCGAGGGCCGCGGCTCCGTCAAGCTCGGGACCTCCGGCGGCGACATCCAGGTGGGCCGCGTCGTCGGTCCGGCGGACCTCGACACCTCAGGTGGCGACATCCGTGTCGATTCAGTGGAAGGCACGCTGCACGCCGACACGAGCGGCGGCGACGTCAAGGCCACCCTCACGGGCCCGCTCAAGGGCGACTGCCGGCTGGGCACGTCGGGCGGCAAGGTCACGGTGGCCGTCGAAAAGTCCGCGGCCTTCGACCTCGACGCCTCGACCAGTGGCGGCGACGTCAGCGCGACCGGCCTGACGATCACGATCGACAAGGGCGGCGTCGGCCGGAGCCGGCTGGCCGGCAAGGTCAACGGCGGCGGCCCGCTCCTGAAGCTCCGCACCAGCGGCGGCAACATCCGCATCGAGCCCCGGTAAGCGGCCGGCGGGTGTCCAATTAGCAAGGCGATCCCAAGCGGATCGCCTTTGCGCTTTTTTGCGGGCCTCCCGGTCAACCCAATCGGTACCGCTCAACCCCGCGGCCGGTAGAACACACGCTCGACGCCGTAATAGGTGGCAAGCGTTGCCGCGATCGACGCCCCGAGATTGGCGGCCAGCTGGACGAGGTAATCCTCCTGGCGGAAACCGACCAGGAGGAGCCAGGTGGCGAGCATGATGGCCGGGGTGTGGACGGCGTAGAGGCTGTAGCTGATCTTTCCCGTGTACCGCATTGCCGTGACCAGTGGGCGGCCCCGCCAGTCGGGATGCCGCTCCTCGCGTCGCAGCACCCAGAGGATGCCTAGCGTGCAGACCAGCGCCCAGGCGGCTTGGCGCAGGATGTTCAGCCCGTAGACATGCGGCACGGCCTTGAGCCCGAGGAAGGCGCCCCAGCTGGCGAGGAACCATAGACCGCGGATCCGCGCGCCATGCCGCACGAACTGCTCGGCGGCGAACGCGCCGAAATACCAGAACAGGCCAAGCATGAAGACGCTGTTGAACACCCAGAAGGGCGTGACCCACCGGAGCAGCAGCACGGCGCCCGCCTGCATCGCGACAAACCCCACGCCCAGCCCGGTCCAGTGGCCGCGCGCCGCGAGCGCGTGGAACCACGGATAGAGCGCGTACATCACGATCTCGACGGCGACCGTGTTGAGGAGGTAGTTGCCCGCGAAGATCTCACGCGGGTAGAGGCCGGACAGGCCGGTCAGCCGCACTGCGACCTCCTCGAGAGGCGAGAGCGCGTGCAGCGCGAGCAGGGGGCTGCCGCTGGGGCGGAGCGTCTCGGCCGCGACAAACGCGAGGCCGAGCGCGCAGGCCGCCCAGTAGGCCGGCATGATCCGGAGGAACCGCCGGCGGAAATAATCCCGCCAGCCGGCGAGCGCCTGGCCGTCATGCGCCCGCTTCGCGAACGGGTAATGGATGCAGAATCCGCTCAGGACGAAGAAGCAGATCACCGCCGGATGGTGCCCGCCGGTCGGCCAGGTGAGTGTGACGAACGCCCCGTAGCAGTTCTCGCCCAGCTCGCGGACGAACCGCTCGAAGGTGCCGCGCGGGACGAAGGACGACCAGAGGTGCCAGTGGCTCAGGAAGACGACGAGGGCGCAGCCGCCGCGCAGGACGTCGAGCGACCAGAGTCGCGGCGGGGCGGCAGGCGTCGGGCGGGAGTCGTCCACGGCGCCAGATTCCGCCCGGGGCGGGACGGAGCAAGCGATTTTGCCGGTGCCGTCCGGGCAAAAGGTCTGGCGCGACGCGGGGTTCCGTGGAGGATGTCGGCATGACAAATCCTACGGCCTACGCGGAATTGACGGACTGGGTGAAGCGCGTGCACCTGCTCGGCACGGTGGCGGAACTGCTCGGCTGGGACGAGCAGGTCAACCTGCCGCTGGGAGCGGCGGACCAGCGCGGCGCGCAGCAGGCGGCCCTCGCGGGCGCGACGCACGCAGCGGCCAGCGACCCGCGCCTGGGCGCCTGGCTCACCGCGCTCGAGGCCGACAGTTCCCTCACGCCTGATCAGCGTGCGGTCGTGAAGGTGGCGCGGCGCGACTACGACCGGGCGACGAAGCTGCCGGCGGACTTCGTCCGCGAGAAGGCCGCGCAGAGCAGCCGGGGCTACCACGCGTGGGCGAAGGCCAAGGCCAACGACGATTTCGCGAGCTACGCCCCCGTGCTCGCGCAGAACCTCGAGCTCGCGCAGCGCGAGGCGCGGTACCTCGGCTGGAAGGGCCGCGAGTACGACTACATGATCGACAAGCACGACCCAGGCATGAGCGCCGCGGTCATCGCGAAGCTGTTCGCCGAGCTGAAGCGCGACCTCGTGCCGCTCGTTCGGGCGATCGCGGCCTCGCCGGTGAAGCCGCGCGAGGACGCCCTGAAAGGCCTGCCCGTCGAGGGCCAGCGGGTGTTCCTGCGCGAGGTGACCGAGCGCCTCGGCTTCGACTACCAGTGCGGCCGGATCGATGTCTCACTCCATCCGTTCTGCACGGGCACCGGCGCCGACGTGCGCATGACGACGCGGTTCAAGGAGCACGAGCCGCTCGACTCGCTCTTCAGCTCGATCCACGAGACCGGCCACGGCCTGTACGAGCAGGGTCTGGCCAAGGAGCACCTCGGCACGGCGCTCGGCATCCACGCCGGCATGGCGGTGCACGAGTCGCAAAGCCGGCTCTGGGAGAACCAGGTCGCGCGGAGCCGCGGGTTCTGGCGGACCTTTGAGCCCCGGCTGCGCGAGGTCTTCCCGACGCAGACGGCGAAGGTGAGCTCCGACGAGCTGTACCTCGCGATCAACACTGTCGCGCCGACGCTCATCCGCGTGGATGCCGACGAGGTGACCTACAACCTCCACATCGTCCTCCGCTTCGAGCTCGAGCAGCGCCTGTTCTCCGGCCAGCTGGCCGTGGCCGATCTTCCCGGCGCGTGGAAGGCCGCCGCGCAGGAACTCCTCGGGCTCACGCCGCCGAACGACCGCGAGGGGGTGCTGCAGGACGTGCACTGGAGCGACGGCGCGTTCGGCTACTTTCCGAGTTATTGCCTCGGCAACATGATGGCCGCCCAGCTGTGGTACCGGGCGCTCGCGCTCCGGCCGACGCTCGAGGAGGACTTCGCCCGGGGCGACTTCACCTGGCTGCTCGGCTGGCTTCGCGAGAACATCCACCAGCAGGGCCGCCGCCACGACATGCTCGAACTCACCCGTCGCGTCACGGGCGAGGAGCTGTCGCCGAAACACCTGATCCGGTACCTGAAGGAGCGGTACGGAGTGCTGTATGGGGTTTAGAAAAGTCCAAACGCCAAACTTTAGACCGCCAAACGCCAAGAGAGTCCCAAGGCGACAAGGGCATAAGGACGTAAGGTCGATCCTGCGTCCTTAAGGCCTACCGCCTACCGCTTAGCGCCTACTGCTTACCGCCCAGAATGACCCTCATCGACACCCACACCCATCTCGAGTCTTTCGTCCGCCAAGGCACGATCGACGGTGCGCTGGCGCGGGCGCGCGAAGCCGGCGTCGGAGGGATGATCACCATCGGCACCTCGCCCGACGACTGGACGATGTACCGCGATCTGGCTGAGAAGCACGCGGGGCTGGTGCATTACACGGTGGGAATTCATCCGTGCGCGGTGGAGGAGGATTGGGAAAAAGCACAGGCGCAGGTGGAGGGATTCTGGAACGGCCAAAGTCCGCGTCCCGTGGCGTTGGGTGAGATCGGACTGGATCGGTTTCATCTGCCCAAGGATCCCGCTGACGCCGCACGGATCTTTGCCTGGCAGCGCGCCGCGTTCGACGCGGGACTGGCGGTGGCAAAGCGCCTGGGCTGTCCGATCGTCGTGCATTCGCGCGGCGCGTTCGCCGAGTGTGTCGAGATGATCGATGCAAGCGGCGTGGACTGGACGAAGGTCGTCTTCCACTGCTTCACCGAAGGCGAGGCGGAGATGCGCGAGCTCGTCCGCCGGGGAGGCTATGGTTCTTTCACCGGCATTCTGACCTACAAGACCGCCGAGAATGTCCGGGCCGCTGCCAAGCTCCAGGGCCTGGCGCGGCTGATGATCGAGACCGACGCCCCGTACCTCACGCCCATGCCGCACCGCGGGAAGCCGAACGAGCCGGCCTATGTGCGCCACACCGCTGAATTCGCGGCCACCGCGGTGTTCGGAGTGACGCTGGCCGAATTGGCTGCGACGACCACGGCGAACGCCCGGCGGTTCTTCGGGCTCTGAGAATCGTTGGGCAGACACCTTGATCGAGGGTGCTGCTCCTGAGTCGAGGGGAGGACGTGCGAGGTGGGTTTACCACGAAGGTCGCGAAGCACACGAAGCTCGGAGGTTGGTCTTCGTGACTCTTGAGTCCGAAAGCAGCAGGACCGACGAATCGGTGGCGTAGGTCGTGGCCTGATCCCAGGCAGGGAGGAGGCCGAGGCCTTCAACCTTCAACCATCAACCTTCAACAACCAGACGCTCCGCTCAGGCCTCGTCGAACTTCCGGGCGAACAGCGCCTCGAGTTCCTCGATCATCTGGGCGGCGTCCGGACCGGTCACAAGAAACTTCACCTTCGAGCCCTTGCCGGCGGCCAGCATCATGAGACCCATGATGCTCTTCCCGTTCACCTGCTCCTCGTCCTTCTCGACGAACACGTCCGATTTGAACTTGTTCGTGATGCGGACGATCATCGCCGCGGGACGGGCGTGAATGCCCATCTTGTTCTGCACCAATAGCTCTTTGACGAGCTGGGCAGAAGCAGGCGTGGCATCACTCTTGTTCATGGTGGAGCGGGAATCCGTGAAAACGGATCGGCGTAAATCCGGGATGATGGCGCGGCTTGCAACCCAAAAACCAGATGGCAGAATGGCGGCCGATGAGTTCCTCCGCGATCATCGTCCCCTGTCGGTTGGAATCTACCCGATTCCCGCGCAAGCTCTTACACAAGATCAAGGGGCGGCCGCTCCTGCTTTGGGTCGCGGAGCGGATTTCACGGCAGGCCCCGGAGTTTCCGCTGTATTTTGCCGTGGACCATGAGCTTCTGCAGACATGTGTCACGGAGGCGGGGTTCAAGGCCGTCATGACCTCCCCGAAGCACCAGAGCGGCACCGACCGGATCGCCGAGGCCAACCGCCAGATTGGCGCCGCCCGGGTGATCAACGTCCAGGCGGACGAGCCGTTGGTGACCGGTGCCCAGATCCGGACGATTGCCAAGCTGCTCGAGACAGGTGCGGCGATGGCGACGCTCGGCACGCCATTCAAGACGGCGGCGGATTTCGGGAATCCGAACCAGGTGAAGGTCGTGATGCGGCAGGACGGCCGCGCGCTCTATTTTACCCGCTCAATGGCGCCATATCCCCGCGAGCTCGGGGCGAAGATCGACGATGCCTGGGTGAAGGCGAACCCGTGCTTCAAGCACCTCGGGCTTTACGGCTATCAGGCCGACCTGTTGCAGAAGTTTGCCCAGCTGCCGCTCGGCCGGCTCGAGCAGATCGAGAAACTTGAGCAGCTCCGGGTGTTGGAGAACGGCTTCGAGATCGCCTGCGGTGTCACCGAAGATCCGACCATCGGCGTCGACACGCCCGAGGACGCGGTGAAGTTCGAGCAGTGGCTGGGGTAGCGCGGGATTGGCGGGAGGCTGACTTGCTCACTGGATATTCCGCGACTCGAGACTCGTGATCCACATCACCTCGCAGGCGCCGCCGCCGGTGTCGTCGCGGGTCAATGAGGAGCGCCAGTGGTATCCGTCCGCCGCGGTGACCTCCACGAGGTAGCCGTCCATCGTCACGACCTGGTGACGCTTTACCTCGAGCAGCTTTTCCCGCACGGCATCATCGGCCGGGAGACAGTGGGTGTTCGCTGAGTGTCGCTCGATGTCGCGCTGCTCCAGCGGAGGCTCGCCGCGGCAACTGAACTCGTACCACCGGCCCGACTGCGTGATCTTCAGTTCATTGAGGACGGATGCGACGGACATCGGGCCCCAGCCGAGGGCAAGGTCGACCGGGCTCAGCTCGGCGCCGCGGTCATTGCGATAGCGGTCGCGACTGAGCACGACGGCGGTGACGTGGTAGCGCGCGAGGGGCGTGATGGTGTAGTCGCCGTGGAGAAACGGCCGCGGCAGGTCGCGCTCGGACTGAACCGGCTCACGCGCGGCGGGCATTCCCCTCCATGCGGCGGCGGGAGTGCGGAAATAGAGCCAACCCCCGACGGCGAGCACGGCGAGCGCGACGTACCTTTTCACGGGCCCCGTTCATGCCTGAAGCGGCGCCCGAGGCAAGCGCGAGACGGATGACGGAGACGTTTGGTCTTGGAACTCGCAGCTGGGAGAGCGAAGGCCAGTCGACAAGGAGTAAGGGATTTCGATCTCCCAACTCCTATCGGCAATCTTCCGCGGCGGCTCCGCCGCCGCTCAGATCTTCCCGTTCTTGCGATCCTGCACCATCCGGTAGAAGTCGACGAAGAGCGGATCGGCGTCGTTCGGGCCGGGGGCGGCCTCGGGGTGATACTGCACGCTGAAAACCGGGAGCTTGGTGTGGCGGAGACCCTCGACGGTCTGGTCGTTGAGGTTGATCTCAGTGACCTTCGCGCCGCGGCTTTGGATCGACTTGGGGTCGGTGGCGAAGCCGTGGTTTTGCGCAGTGATTGAGACCCGGCCGGTCTCGAGGTTCTTCACCGGCTGGTTGCCGCCGCGGTGGCCGAACTTCAGCTTGTAGGTCGTGCCGCCGAGGGCGTGCGTGATCATCTGGTGGCCGAGGCAGATCCCGAAGATCGGAAAATCCGGCAGCAGGTTGGTCACGGTCTGGTGAATGTAGGGCAGGGCCGCCGGATCGCCGGGGCCGTTCGAGAGGAACACGGCGTCGGGCTTGTGCTCGCGAACCAGCTCGGGCTTGGCCGTGGCGGGGAAGACCTGCACCTCGAAGCCGTGGTTCACGAGCTTGCGGTAGATGCTGTGCTTCGCGCCGTAGTCGAAGGCGGCGACGCGGAACCGGCGCGTCGGGACCGGCGGGGCGTTCATCGTCGTGCCGACGGGCAGGTAGGGCGGATTGTGATGAGCGGGATCGTCGGCGCGCCAGATGAACGGCTCGCGGCACGTGACATCCTTCACGTAGTCGGCTCCGGCCATGTCACGCCACGAGCGCGCACGCTCCACGGCCTCGGCGTCGCTGATCGGCAGCGTGCTGAGGCAGCACTTCATGGCGCCGTCGACCCGCAGCTTCTTGGTGAGGGCGCGGGTGTCGACTTCGCTGATGCCCGGGATGCCGTACTTGCGGAGATAATCGCCGAGCGACATCTGGCTGCGCCAGTTGCTCACCACCGGGGAAAGCTCGCGGACCACAAAGCCCGAGCACTTCGGCGTGGCGGCCTCAGTGTCGGCGTCATTCACCCCGTAGTTGCCAATTTGCACCGCGGTCATCGTCACGATCTGGCCGAAGTACGACGGATCCGTGAGGATCTCCTGGTACCCTGTCATCGACGTGTTGAAAACGCACTCGCCGGCAATCGTGGCATCCGCCCCAAACGCCAATCCCCGGAAAATCGAACCATCTTCAAGGGCAAGGATTGCGGGCTTGGACGTGGACATTAAAGCCTGACGAAAAGAGGTCACTCCGCAGGTGCCAAGGGCAAACGTCACTTGCCGCGGAAAAAACTGTGGCGCTGGCGGGCTGACTCACAATGAGCCGATTCCGCAGGAAGTTACGGAGAATCCCGGAATCTGTTTTTTCAGGACGAAAGCGAGTTTTGGTCCCTCCATTTGACAGGTGTGGTTAGGGGCCATACCACTTTTCCGACAAACCGATGCCCTACACCGAAGACCGCAACGCCTGGTTTCAGGGGCAGGGCCATTGGCAGCACGTGGCGCCTGGCGACTGGAGCAGTTGGACTTGGCAGCTGCAGAACCGGATCACCTCGGTGGCCCAGCTGGAGCAGTTCATGACGCTGACGGCGGAGGAGAAGGCCGGGTGTTATTTTGCCGACAAGAAGCTCTCGCTGGCGATCACCCCGTATTTTTTCAACCTGATCGACCGGAACGACCCGAACTGCCCGATCCGCAAGCAGGTGATTCCGCGTGCGGGCGAGATGCAGCTCTCGGCCGAGGAACAGCTCGATTCACTGGGTGAGGATGAGCATTCGCCGGTGCCGGGGCTGGTCCACCGTTATCCGGATCGCGTGCTGTTTCTCGTGACGGACCGCTGCGCCGCGTATTGCCGGTACTGCACGCGGAGCCGCCTGGTTTCCAACGCCCAGGACTACAACTTCCACCCGGAGTTCGAGCAGGGGCTGCGCTATATCGAATCGCATCCCGAGGTGCGCGACGTGCTTCTGTCGGGTGGCGACCCGCTGCTCCTCTCGGACAAGAAGATTGAGCATTTGCTGGCGCGGCTGCGGGCGATCAAGCACGTCGAGTTCATCCGCATCGGCTCGCGGATCCCGGTGTTCCTGCCGCAGCGCATCACGCCGGAACTGTGCGAGGTCTTCAAAAAGTACGGCCCGATCTGGATGAGCATCCACGTGAACCACCCGAAGGAGGCCACGCAGGAGCTCAAGGACGCGTGCGAGCGGCTCTCGTTCGCCGGGGTTCCGCTGGGCAACCAAAGCGTGCTGCTCCGCGGCGTGAACGACGACGCCGACGTGATGAAGGCGCTCGTTCACCGCCTGCTGCGGATGCGCGTGCGGCCGTACTACCTCTACCAGATGGACCTCATCACCGGCGGCGCGCACTTCAAGGTGGATGTCCGCAAGGGCATCGAAATCATCCGCGCGCTCCGGGGTCACACCACCGGCTACGCGGTGCCGCAGTACGTCATCGACGCCCCCGGCGGCGGCGGCAAGGTCCCGATCAATCCCGAGTACGTCGAGCAAATCACCGACGAGGCCGTCACCTTCCGGAACTACGAGGGCCAGCGCTTCACCTATCCGCTGAAGAGCACCCCGGTGCCGGACAAGACCCCCGCGGACATCCCGCACCCGCACTCACACCCGGTGGCGCATTCCTGAGTTTGGGTTGAAGGTTGAGCGTTGAAGGTTGAGGGGCGCCGGACGCCGTGCGTCACAGCGGCAAGCGTTGGTCTTGCTGCGGAATGCAGCCCTCGAACGGCGGACTCTCATCGGAGCCTCCGACTTTCAACCTTCAACTGACACCTTTCAACCGCGGCCACGCCGCCACCCGGCCGCTTCACTCGAGCGCGAAGGTGGCGCTCACCGTGGTCGTGATGGTTTTCTCGAGCGAAGACGTGTCGTTGTTTCCCTCCCAGCTCGTGGCCGTGGAGTAGAGCGGGTTGATCTGCACCACGCCCATGCGCGCGTTCCGCAGTTCTTTGATCCGGCGGCCTCCCTGGGCCGCGATCTGCTCGGCGCGGGCCCGCGCGTCCTTCGTGGCCTCGGCCA
>CAYYGV010000046.1:0-25875 GCA_964471615.1 uncultured Opitutaceae bacterium | reverse complement strand
TCGACGTGTTCGAGGTCGAACCGCTCCCGCCGTCCCATCCGCTCTGGACCGCGCCGCGCTGCTACATCACGCCCCATACCGCGGGCGGCCGGCTCGACCAGGACGAGGCGATCGTCCGGCATTTTCTCGCCAACCTGAATGCGTTCGAACGTGGCGAGCCCATGACGGATCGCGTGGTTTGAGCGCCCGGGCCCGGGTCCCGCAGGACGAAACCGGTCGCGCGTGTGGGTTAACATAGCGCGAAAAGTGATGGGTGAACCATTTCGCCCGTTGCGCGGACGGAATGGGCGGGGAATAACTTCGCCCGCTATCACTCCTATGGTGACCGGACCGAGCCGGCCCCGTTGGCCGGCACACGGCGGTCCCTGAACCTAAAAAACCCCGTCAACGCATGAACAAATCCACGCGTCTCATCATCACGGCCGCCGCCATGGCGGGCCTTTACGCCGGCTCCCTCGCGGTCCGCGCCCACGCTGAAGACCAGGCCGGCACGCCGGCGACCAAGGACACCTCCAAGGACAAGAGCTCCTGTAGCGGCAAGGATGGCTGCAAGGGCAAGGACTCCTGCAAGAGCAAGGATGGCTGCAAGGGCACCGCGTCCTGCAAGGGTCACAACGACTGCAAGGGCAAGGGTGGCTGCAAGTCCGGTGACAACGGCTGCAAGGGCAAGAACTCCTGCAAGGGCAAGGGCGGCTGCGGTTCGATGGACCAGCCCAAGGGCTGACGCGTTTTCCTTCGAGCGGCCGGCGCCCCGCGTCGGCCGCTTTTTTTTCGCCGTCTCACCCCGTCCCTGTCTGGCTCCCCGCCATGCCCGCCAACGCGTTCAACGGTCACACCGACTATGGCATCGGGATCGGACTGCGCGTGCCGCACTACCGGCACATCCTCGAAAAGAAGCCGGTCGTCGACTGGTTCGAGATCATCTCCGAGAACTTCCTGGTCGGCGGCGGCCGCCCGCTGGAGGTGCTCGACTCCATCCTCGAGCAGTACCGCGTCGTGCAGCACGGCGTGTCGCTCTATTTCGGCTCCACCGACCGGCCTGACCGCGAGCACCTGCGCCGGCTGAAGGCGCTCGTCCGCCGCACCGGCACGCCGTGGCTCTCGGACCATCTCTGCTGGGGCAGCGTCGACGGCACCTACACGCACGACCTGCTGCCCATGCCCTACACGTTCGAGGCCGCCCGCCGCACCGCCGCGAAGATCCGCATGGTGCGCGATTTCCTCGAGGTCCCGATCTGCGTGGAAAATGTCAGCAGCTATGCCGAGTTCCACCTGTCGGAGATGACCGAGTGGGAGTTCCTGTCCGAGGTCGTCGAGCGCGCCGACTGCGGAATTCTCCTCGACGTGAACAACATCTACGTCTCGTCGCGCAACCACGGCTTCAACCCCTTCGACTACGTCGACGGCGTCCCGCACCATCGCGTCGGCCAGATCCACGTCGCCGGGCACACCAAATTCGAGAAGTACATCCTCGACACTCACGACCACCCGGTGCTCGACCCGGTGTGGAAACTCTACGCGCACGCGACCCGCCGCTGCGGCGTGACGGCCACGCTGCTGGAGTGGGACGACCGCATTCCGTCGTTCGACGAGGTGCACCAGGAGGCCCTCAAGGCCAACGCCTTCATCGCCGACGCCCGCGCCGCCGGTCCGCTCGCCGCCCGCCGTCCGGCGGTTTCCGCATGAAGCGTCCTGTCGCACGTCCGCAGGACCTGCGCGCGCTGCAGCGGCTCATGCACCGCGCAATCACGCGGCCCCTGGCGCCGGGCGACCGCACGCAGCGCCGCTGGTCCGATGGCAGCCCCACCGCGCGCGTGGCCGAGTCGTTCGTGAAGGCGAATGACCGCCTGACCTCGCTGGAGCGGCTCGAGATCTACAACCGGATGTACTGGTTCCGGATCCTGGATTGCCTGTACGACGATTATCCCGGGCTGCGGGCGGCGCTGGGCCCGCGGAAGTTTCACCGTCTCGCGGTGGCCTATCTCACGCGGCACCCGTCGCGGTCGTTCACGCTCCGCAATCTCGGCTCGCGTCTCGAGTCCTTCCTCAAGCGTCAGCCGCAATGGACGGCGCCGCACACGGCGCTCGCGGTGGAGCTGGCGCGATTCGAGTGGGCGCAGACCGTGGCCTTCGACGAGGAGGCTCGGCCGGTGGTGACGACGGCGGAACTGGCCCGGGTCGCATCGGGCCGGGTGCAGCTGGCGCTGCAGCCCTACGTGACACTGCTCGCGCTGAACTACCCGCTGGACACCTACATTCGCGCGGTGAAGGAGCGCGACGCGCTACGGAGCGAGGCGAGCAATGCCACGGGCGGGTCGCGTGGTGCGGCGCGCCTGCGCGCGGTGGCGCGCCCGCGTCCGGAACGCGTGTGGCTCGCGGTGCACCGCGTCGACAACCGGCTCTATTACAAGCGGCTCGAACCCGCCGCCTACCGCATGCTGGCGGCGCTGCGCGACGGCCGGACGTTGGAACAGGCGGTGGCCCGCGGCGGGCGGACCGTGACGGCGGAGCAGGTGCGCACCTGGTTCGAGCTCTGGACGCAGCTGGGCTGGATCTGTCGCCGGAAATAAAACGGGCCGCGGTGGCTCTCATGCTCATGAACCCCGCGAACCTTTACCTCAAACTCGACGCGCTGCTGGCCACCTTGGGCGGCTGGCTCACCGCTCCCTTCCTGCTGGCGATCCGGCTCTACTGGGGCTGGGGCTTTTTTCAGACCGGCAAGGGCAAGCTCCTGAACCTCGAGCGCACCGCCGGCTTTTTCGCGGACCTGCACTTGCCGGCGCCCAAGCTGAACGCGGTGGCGGCGGGCTCAGTCGAGTGCCTGGGTGGTCTCCTGCTGCTGCTGGGATTGGGCGGACGGATCGTGCCGGTCCCGCTGATCTTCACGATGCTGGTGGCGTATGCGACGGCCGAGCAAGGAGCACTGCGGGCGATCACGACCGACCCCGACCAGTTCACCGCGGCCGCGCCGTTCCTGTTCCTGCTCGCGAACCTCACGGTGTTCGTCTTCGGCCCGGGCAAGCTGTCACTCGACACGCTGCTCCGCCGGAAGCAGACCGCGACGACGAAATAGGCTTAGTCGTCGGGTCGATTCTCGAGGTTTGGTTCTGCCACCAAGGGCACGAAGCTCACGAAGCCCTGGGAGAAGATGCCCTTTGCTTCGTGAGCTTCGTGTCCTTCGTGGCAAAACCCATTCATCGTCCTCCTTGGGTTCGCTGGCACGGGACAAAAAAAGAGCGCGTTGGGGACAACGCGCTCGAGCAAACAGGGAGGGATGAGCGTTAGGCCTTCGGCGGTGGGTTGCAGAGGTGCTCGTAGGCGTAGACCATCGAGCCGATGCAGATCGGCAGGGTGATGAAGATGCCGATGATGAGGCCGATGACCCCGAGGGCGCCGATGATGCAGGCGAGGATGAGCAGGCCGAACATCCGCCACCACTGCGAGGTGACGACCCGGCGGCTGACCTCCATCGCGGTCCAGAACTCCATCTGGCGGTCGATGACGAGCATGTACGCGAAGGCGTACGAAACCGCGAGGTAGATGCCGGGCAGGATGAGGAGCAGGACACCGATGCCCGTGAGGATGTTCACCAGCAGGGAGGTGATGATGAGCGGCACGAGGGCGATCGAGAAGCCGCTGAAGACATCGCCGAGCTCGGCGGGCTGGCCGCGGATCTTCTTCAGGTAGTAGTTATAGAGGCCGCCATAGAACACGCCGCCCAGCAGCAGGCTGACGAGGATGCCGAGGAAGGGGATGGAGCCGGCGACCGCCGCCACGATGACGAGGACGGCCGTCGCGCCGACGATCGGCCAGAAGTCGGACCGCAACAGGTCCCAGGCCCGCGAGATGCAGCCACCGATGCTGAGTGGGGAACCGCGCGCGATCAGGTCCGCCGCGTAGGCTTTCGGATCGATCGGCCCGAGATTCACGGGTGGGGGCGGCATGGCGCCGCTGAACTCCGGGAAGTCTCCCAACCGACGCCAATCCTCGGAACCGGCCGCCTTGGCCTTGGTATCGAGGTTGGCCCGCCCGCCTGCCAGCCAGCCCCGCACTTGCTCAGTGGAGACCGGACCGTACTCCTTGCCGTCGCCGCCAATGATGGTGAACATACGCCGGAAGAACTAGCAGACCCCCCGGTGGCGTCAACGGCGCCGTGGAGTGGGACGGCGGAGCCGAGGGGTGGGCCGGGCCGTGTTTTTTGACCACGGAGTTCACGGATCGCACGGATCGATCCCTGACGAACACTTGGGGAACCTGAATTCCTGAGCTCGCTTGCGCCCGGCTGGGTTCTGGCCGAGGTCAGGTCTTCAGCTCCACCTGGCCGCGCGGACGAGAGCCTGAGCACCGCTCAGGCTCTTGTCCGCGCGGATTCGCTTGGGGATCGATCCGTGCGATCCGCGAATTCCGTGGTCAAAACCAAACCTCCCGGAGCCCTCCGGGAAAGAACACGGCAACCGTCCGAAAAGCCCGCCGCGAACCGCGGTGACGTCACTCCTTGTACACCACGCCGGCCTTCATGACGAAGGAGACGTGCTGCAGGGTGGTGATGTCGGCGAGCGGGTCGCCGGGGGCGGCAACGAGGTCGGCGTACTTGCCGGGTTCGACCGTGCCCAGGTTCTTTTCCACGCCCAGCAGTCGCGCCGTCTCGATCGTGGCACTCTGGATCGCCTTCATCGGCGGCATGCCGGCTTCGACCATGTATTGGAATTCCTTTGCGTTCTCGCCATGCGGCGCGACCGCCTGATCGGTGCCGAACGCGATCTTCACACCCGACGCGTAGGCGCGCTGGAACGTGGCCATGATCGTCGGGCCGATCAGCCGCGCCTTTGGCACGACCACGTCGGGGAAATAGCCCGGGATCTTCGCCTTCTCCGCCACAAACCGTCCGGCGCTGATCGTCGGGACGTAGTAGGTGCCGTGCTCCTTCATCAGTGCGATCACCTCGTCGCTCATGAAGGTGCCGTGCTCGATCGAGTCGACGCCGGCGACGACCGCCCGCTTCATGCCCTCCGTGCCGTGGGCGTGCGCCGCGACCTTCAGCCCGTACTCGTGCGCGGTGCGGACAATGGCGTCGAGCTCCTCGGGCGTGAACTGCGCGTTCTGGCCGCTGGTGCCGAGCGACAGCACGCCGCCGGTGGCGGTGATTTTGATCAGGTCGCAGCCCTCCTTGTAGTGCTGCCGGACGGCCTTCCGGGCCTCGTCCGCGCCGTTGATGACGCCGACGTTCAGGACCGGGTCGGCCATCAGGTGCGCATTGAGGCCCGACGAACCGTCGGCGTGGCCGCCGGTGGTGCCGATCGCGGTGCCCGCGGTGAAGATGCGCGGCCCCTCGACCCAGCCGGCGTTGATCGCCTTCCGCAGCGCGAGCGTCGAGCCGCCCACGTCGCCGAGGTTCCGGACGGTGGTGAAGCCGGCCAGCAGGGTCTTCTTCGCGTAATAGGCCGCACGCAGCGCGTAGTCGCCGGGATTGAGATAGAAGCCCTCGGTGTAGCTCGTCGGTGACAGTTGTCCGTCGAGGTGGACGTGCATGTCCATGAAGCCCGGCAGCACGGTGGCCTTGGTGAGGTCGATCACGCGGTCGCCGGCCGCCGGCGCGGAGTAGCCCGCCTCGACGGCCACGATGCGGTCGTCGTTCACCACCACCGTGACCTGGTGGCGGGGAGTGTCGGCGAGGCCGTCGATCAGGGTGCCTGCGTGGATGAGAGTCCGGGCCGGGGCAAGGGTGGTCAGGGCGCTCGCGGCGACCGCGACGAGGGCAAGGGGACGAAAGCTCATGGCGCGGGACCCTACGGGAGGGTTCAACGCGAGACGAGGCCGATTTCGGAACCGGCTACGGCAGGGTGATGGAGCGCTCCGCCGGCTCGGGATGCTGGCGGTAGAAAAGGGCGACGTGGCCGACGGCCCCGACGCACACGCAGCGTCCCTCGTCGGCGATCCGGTCGCACAGCGCGGCCCGCTCGTCACGGTCGGCCCCGAGGAAGCGCAGCTTCACAAGCTCGTGGGAGCGCAGCAGGCGCTGGAGTTCGGCGAAGAACGCCGGGGTGAGGCCGCCCTTGCCGAGCTTGAGGGCCGGCTCGAGCTGCTGGCCGAGGCCGCGGAGGTACGTGCGCTGCGCGCCGGTGAGCGGGAATTCGTACATGCGGGAAGAGTGGGAACCGCAAAAGGACCCGGGCTCAAGCCCCGAACTGGTCCGGCGGCAGCTCCCGCCAGGTTCCCGCCGCCAGGCCGCCGAGGTCGAGGTCGCCAAAGCGCGTGCGATGCAGCGCCAGCACGGTGTGCCCGGTGGCGGCGAACATGCGCCGGACCTGATGGTAACGCCCCTCGGTCAGGGTCAGCTCCGCCTCGCGCGGCCCGATCGCCCGGTATTCGGCCGGCGCGCATGGCTCGTCCTCGCCGTCGAGTCTCAGCGTGCCCGAGGCGAAGCGCTCGGCCAGGTCGGACGCGAGGTCGCGGTCGACCGTGGCGCGGTAGACCTTCGGAACCTTGTGCCGGGGCGAGGTGAGCCGGTGGACGAGGGGCGCGAGGTCGGTGAGCAGGAGCAGGCCGCTGGTTTCCTTGTCGAGGCGGCCGATGCTTGTGACCTGGGGATTGCGGCGCCGCCAGCGCTCCGGGAGCAGCGAGTAGACATTCATCCCCTCGCGCTCGTCGTGGGAGCAGACTAGGCCGACGGGCTTGTGCAGGAGCAGCAGCAGCGGACCCGGATGATCGAGCGGCGCGCCGTCAACCAGGACCGTGGCCTCGTCGGCCTTGAACCCGAAGTCGTCAACGACCCGGCCGGCCACGGTCACCCGCCCGTCCTCGATCCACGCGCGAGCGTCCCGTCGGCTGCAGTAGCCGAGGTTGGCGAGGATCTGGTCGAGGCGGCGCATCCCAGTGAGACAAGCCGGCCGGCCGGCGGCGGCAACTGAACTCCGCCGGAAAAATGTTTCACCCGGACGGGACCGTGGCACTTTCGACCGGCGACGTGATCACCTCCCTGCTGCTCCTGCTGGCCCTTTGCTCCGCGGCGGTCGCGCTGCTGACGATGCTGCGCGCGCCGGCGTGGGTGTTCGCGTGGAAGCTCGCGATCCTGGCCGGCGAGTTCGGTCACTGGCTCGCCCTGCTGCCGCTGGCGGTGGGCGTCGCGGCGGTGGGCGGGACCACGGGAATGGGCCGCGTGGTTATCCTGATCCTGTGCGTGGCGGCCCTCCTGGGATTTCTCCGCCCGGTGTGGTCCGCGGCGCGGGTGGCGAGACCGCTGCCGGCGGGCCTGCGGGCGGCATTTGGCAGCGCGGCGCCGGGCGAAACCGCGCTGGCGTGGAGCCGCCTGTTCACCGGCCGCCGCCGGCCGCGGGCGCGGGTGACCACCGAGACCTTTGCGCGGCCGGACGGGCATGAACTGCTGCTCGACCTCTACCGGCCGGAGGGGCCCGTGGCGCCGGAGAGTGCGCGCCGCCCCTGTGTCGTGGTGATTCACGGCGGCGGCTGGGATGGCGGCGACCGGAAGCAACTGGACGAATGGAACCACTGGCTGGTGGCGCGTGGCTGGCTGGTGGCCGCGGTGAGTTACCGGCTGGCGCCGAAATGGCAGTGGCCGGCGCAGCGCGCGGACGTGCTGGCGGCGATGGATTGGCTAAAGACGCGGGCGGACGAGCTGGGGTTGGATCCCGGGTGCTTCGTGCTCCTCGGGCGCTCGGCGGGCGGACAGCTGGCGACTGCGGTGGGTTTTGGCGCAAACGACCCGGCGATCCGGGGCGTGGTGGCCCTCTACGGTCCGCACGACATGCCCTTCGCGTGGTCGGTCTCGCGTGAGGACGACGTGCTGAATTCCCTGAACCTGATGCGGCAGTACATGGGCGGACCGCCTGACGAGACGCGACGCGAGCACTACGCCACGGCGAGCGGGCAGGCGATGGCGCACGCGGATTCCCCGCCGACGCTACTGGTGCACGGGGAACCGGACACGCTGGCCTGGGTGCGGCACAGCGAGCGCCTGACGCACCGCCTCGGCGAGCTCGGGGTGCCCCATTATTTCCTGCGGCTGCCCTGGGCGACCCACGCCTTCGATTTCAACCCGGACGGACCCGGCGGCCAGCTGACGGCCTATGCGCTGGAATGGTTTCTGGCATCGGTCGGGGGCGGCCGACGGGGACCCTGATCGGCGGGGACTGAAGACTCTTTGCCTTTGCGCGAGTTTAGGCTGGGCAAGGGCGCAGGCATTTGGAATGCCTTGGGTTTCGGCGTTTCACGCCAAAATCTATGTCACTCTGGGAATACAAGGTCATCACCAGCGGCAAGGGCGGTTTCGCGAGCCCGGCGCTGATGGAAAAATTTCTGAACGATCTCGGCCGCGAGGAGTGGGAGATCATCCACTTCCAGACCCAGGCCGACAACCTGCTCGCGTTCACGGGCCTCGCCCGGCGCACGACGCAGCGCGACTGGTCGCTCCAGGACGCGGCCGCCGCCGCGGCGGCCGCCGAGGCCGAGAAGCTGCGTGCCGAGTTCGCCGCCAAGTTCCAGGCGGCCACCGCGGCGCCGGCGGCCGAGGAGAAGTCGGCCACGTTCCTCGACGAGAAGGTCGCGCCGGACGACGGCTTCCGGAAGCCCATCGACACGTCGCGCGACGACGAGCCGGAGGGCGAGGAGGAGGAGAAGGACGAGTGGGACAAGCTCAACGAGGAGGACGAGCTCCCGAGCTTCTTCGACGCGCTCAAGCCCCACATGCGCCGCAACCAGCGCGGCCCGGGCATGTCGGTCGGCGTCGACTACCTCGCGAAGAAGTGGGACCTCGCGGAGGAGGACATCAAGGGCGCGCTCGCGGAGTGCGGCCTGCAGATCCCGGCCGACGAGAACGCCAAGCCCGTTTACGTGGAGTACGACGGCGACCTATTCTGGGTGAACATCAACCGCCGCGGCGAGCTGTGGATCAACACGCGCGAGAAACCGCGTCCGGTGTTCCGCATCGTGCAGGGCGCGCGCGTCGAGGGCGACGCCGTTCCCGACAACGGCGGCCGCAAGTCCGAGCCCGAGGCGGCGAAACCCGCCGAGTCGGGCGGCGAGAGCAACAGCGGCCGAGCGTCCCGGCCCGAGACGCCGGCCGAGCCGCTGCCGGCGGGTCCGGCCCTGCTGGAAAAGGTCCGTCCCCACATGCGCCGCAATCGCCGCGGCCCGGGCGGCTCCGGCAGCACGAGCTTCCTGTCGCGCGCCCTGCGCTGTCCCGAGGCGGATCTCACCGCCGGCTTCAAGGCGCTCGGCCTGGTCGTGCCGGAGAAGGCCGACGACAAGCCGGTGTTCGTGGAGGTCGGTCCCGAGCTCTGGTGGCTCAATCTCGATTCGCGCGGCGGCCTCTGGATCAACGGCCGCGACAAGGGTGCGGCGGACGCCGCCGCCCCCGCCGCTGACGCCTCCGCCCCGGCGGCGGCTGCGCCGGTTTCCACCGAGACGGCTCCGGCTCCCGCCGCGGCCCCTGCCCAAGCGCCCGAGACGGGTGCCGTGCTGGCCGCAGTCCGGCTGCTGCTCAAGGAGACCAAGACGGGCGCAGTGGCCGGCAAGACCGACCGTCTCGCCGAGGAGCTGGGCAAGCCGGCCGAGGACTTTGTCGCCACGCTCGTGGGCGCCGGCCTCAAGGTGCCGGAGAAATCCCGCGAGAAGCCCGTGTTCGTGGAGCACGCCGGCGAGATCTTCTGGCTGAACAAGAACGCCAAGGACGAGCTCTGGCTGAACGCCAAGGCCTCGAAGTACGCCGACCACGGCGACGGCGAGAAGAAGCCGGCCCGCCGGGGGAAGAAGAAAGAAGAGGGCTGATCGCCAGTCGCGGCGATCAGCCGTCGCAGGCCCCAGATCGGGAGTTGAAGGTCGGTTACCGACCTGACTTGCGCGCTGGCCGACCTTCGACCTGAGACCTGCGACTTTCGACGCGCGGCCTTCGGCCGCGCTCCTACGCCTCGATCAGCCCGCGGCGGATCGCGAAGCGGACAAGGTCGGTCTGGGTCTGCAGGTTGAGCTTCCGCATCAGGTTGGTGCGGTGGGTCTCGGTCGTGCGCGGACTTAGGAAGAGCTTCTCGGCGATCTCGGTGTTGCCCATGCCCTCCGCGGCGTACTGCAGGACCTCGCGCTCGCGCGGCGAGAGCGTGGCCAGCGGGTCGTTGGCATCAGCCGGCTTGCTGACGAGGGCGCTGATGGCCCAGTCCGACAGCGGGGCGCTGAGGAAGCGCCGACCCGCGGCGACCTCGCGCGCGGCGTGCAGGATCTCGGAGGTGTCGGAACCCTTGAGCAGGTAGGCTGCCGCACCGGCCCGCAGCGCCTCGATCACGTAGGGCTCGTCGTTGTGCATCGAGAGCACCAGCACGCGGGTCGACGGGGCGGCGGTGCGGAGCTGGCGCAGGACCTCGATGCCGTTGAGACGGGGCAGGCTGAGGTCCAGGAAGAGGAGGTTGGGCTTGTGCTTCTCCACCGCCTGCACCGCGGCGAGGCCGTCGGCGACCTCGGCCAGCACCTGGTAGCCGGAGTCGCCTTCCAGCACGGCGCGCACGCCTTTCCGGACAATCTCGTGGTCGTCAGCCAGGACAACGGTGATCATGGGAGGGAGGCGGTCCCGGACGCCGCCGACGGGGCCGGCGGATTGAGCGGGAACTCGGCTTGGATACGGGTGCCGTGATTGACCCGCGAGTAGATTTCGACCGAGCCGCCGACCAGGCCCACGCGCTCGGAGAGACTGGTCAGGCCGATGGAGTGACGCGACGCCAGCACCGCGTCGACGTCGAAGCCGCGGCCGCGGTCGGCGATCTCGACCAGCAGGCGCCCGCCCGGGACGGGCTCGGGGTTGTGCGTGACACTGACCGCGGCCGCGGGACAGCCCGCATGGCGCGCAATGTTGGTCAGCGCCTCCTGCACGATGCGGAACACGGCGATCTCGATCTCCGCTGGCAGGCGCTGCGTCGGCAATGACACGTCGACGGTGGCGCGGATGCCGGTCTGGCGTTCGAACAGGCGCGCATGCCACTCGAGCGCCGGCCCGAGGCCGAGGTCGTCGAGGATGCGGGGCCGGAACTGCTGGGTGAGTTCGCGCACATGGCCCATGAGGTCGTTGGCCAGCCCGAGCGTTTCGCCCAGGCGCTCCCGGAGCGCGGAGCCCGGCTCGGACTCGGCGGAACGGACGAGGGCCTCCAGCTGCAGCTTCAGGCCGGTGAGCATCTGGCCGACCTGGTCGTGTAACTCGCGCGCGATGGCGCGGCGCTCGTCCTCCTGGATCTTGAACAGGCGCTTGGAAAGGGTCTGCAGGCGGGCGGCGTGCTTGGCCGCGGCCCGCTCGGCCTGTTCGCGCACGGCAATCGCGCGCTGCAGCTCGGCCGTGCGGGTCGCCACCTTGGCCTCGAGCGACTGGTTGAGCTCGGCGAGCTCGCGGTGCAGCTGCTGGTTGAGCCGCTCGGTCTCGGCGCGCCGCAGCAGGCTCGTCAGCGAGAACACCAGTTCGAGCAGATAGGCATCTTGCTGGAGAATGTAGTCCTGCGCGCCGAGCTTGAAGGCTGCGGTGGCCGTCTCGCCGTCGTTGCGCGCGGCCAGCAGGATCACCGGGACGTCGGCGAAATGGGACCGCAGCGTGCGCAGCGCGTCGAGCGGGCCGGCCGGTCCGGGCGCGGGCCCGAGGATCATCGCGTCGAACGCCGGCCGGCCGGCCCGCGTGGCGTCGAACTCCGCAATCGAGGCGATCGCGGTGGTCGCCAAGCGCGGCGCGTGGCGCGCGAGAAAAGTGGTGAGGTTGTTCCGGAGCGACTCCGACTGCTCGATCAGCAGCACGGTGGCCGGTGCGGCGGCCGCGCGTTGCGCCGGGGCCGGTTGGCGGCTGGCGTGGCGGGCGTGGACGCTGCGCACCAGCTCGGGCAGCTGCAGAAACTGGCGCGAGGCCTTGTCGACACAGTCGACGGCGCCCGCCCGGATTGCCTTCACCGCCAGGGGAGTCTGGCCCTTGGCGCTGACCATGATGACCGGCGTCGGGTCGCCGCGAGCGGTCAGTTCGTTCAGGATGTGCAGGCCGTTGATGTCCGGCAGCTCGAGGTCGAGCAGCAGGATGTCGATCCCGCCGTGAGCCATCCGGTCCAAGCATTCCCGCCCGCTGCCGACCGTCTCGAGCTCGCACTCCGGGGCCGCCTCGCGGAAATAGTCCCGGACCACATCCGTGATCTGGAAGTCGTCGTCGGTGTAGAGCACGCGGATCATCGCAGGGGCGGGTTCCGGCAGCCTTGGGGCTGCCTCCAAGCTGAGTCCAATCCGGTCCTGACCGCGACCCTTTTCCGCCGGTCCATCTCGTTGCCACGAAATAAATTAACCTGACTTCCCAGACCGACCCGTGGGATTCACCCGGGGAGCCGAGGGTTTCTCCCCCAGCGTTTTTTACGGGTCTTTAACACGTGGGATCCCGGATGCAGCGCACTCGGGAAAAGGGGTAGTTTCAAGGGATGACGACCCCCGCCCCAGGTTCGTTTCGTCGGCCGCTGCATGGCTGCGCGCTCGCGGGGCTGGCCCTGCTGTTGGGCGGTTTCGGTTTGTCCGGATGCACGTCGCTCTCGATGGAGGAGGATTTCGCCACGGTGGTGGCGCTCGCGCCGGCGCCGGTGGTGGTTCCGGCGGGGCACGAACTCGCGGCCGCGGAACAGGCGGCGGGACGGATCAACGGCGGCCGCGCTTATCGTGGCGTGGGCGAGTCGATGATGCCGCTGTACACGACCGGCACGGCGATCGTCGTGGTGCCGTGGGACTTTCGCCAGCTGCGCGCGGGTATGACCGTGCTGTACGTGAATCACGAAGGCCGGGGGGTCGCGCACGTGCTGACGAGCCGCATGATCGGTGGTTGGACCGCCCAGGGGGTGGCAAACGCCGCGGAGGATCCTGACTTGGTTACGCCCCGCAATCTGGTGGGTGTGGTTGCTCAGGCCTACGCGTCGTCCGACTCGGTCGTGCGGCGAAATTTCGCGAGCCGCCTGGCCGCGCACGGTCACGCGTCGCTATTGGCGCTGAATGCCCCGGGCGTGATCCCGACGTTCAGCCTGGCCGAGGATCGCCCGAACTGATTCGGACCGGAGTGGCGGAAGCCGGCTCTTGCTTCGTGATCTTCGTGTCCTTGGTGACGGCTCGAAAAGGCGCGGCGCGCGGCCTAGGCCGCACTAGGGCGTGGCTTCAAACCCAGTCCCTCTGCCTGTCACTCTGAGCGTAGCGAAGAATCCAGTTAGCTATCGCCGAGGCTTCGACGGCGTCCCACTGGATTCTTCACTCCGTTCAGAATGACAATCCGAGATTGAAGACCCACCCTAGACCATCGGCCGGAACTTGCCGACCACGCCGGTGAGGCAGGCGGTGATCTGGCCGAGCGAGCACGACTCGACGGTCGTGATCAGCTCCGCGAAAACATTGCCGCCGGCCCGGGCGACATTTTCGAGCCGCTGCAGGGCCTCGGGCGACCGCTTGGCGTGGCGCCGCTTGAAGGCTTGGAGCCGCTCGACCTGCAGCCGCTGCTTGCGGGGAGACGTGCGGGCAAGCGGGACACTCGGCAGGGGCTCGTCGGACACGTAGCGGTTGAGGCCGATGACGGGACGCTCGCCGGAGTAGATCTGGCTCTCGATGCGGTGGCCGGACTCCTGAATCTTGCTGCGCTGGTAGCGCTGCTCCATGGCCGAGATGACGCCGCCGAGCGTGTCCATCTCGCGGAACACATCGAGGATCGCCTTCTCGACCTGGCGCTCGAGCGCCAGCAGGCCGGGCGCGCCGCCGAAGAGGTTCATGGTGTGTTTGAACAGCCCGGACTCCTCGAGGAGGATCGACTGGCCGTGCGAGGCGAGGAGCGCGTACTGCTCGGTCGGCGTCGTGAACGGCTCGTCGGCCGAGTTCGAGTGGCACGAGTTCGTGTAGTTGATGTACGCGAGCATCAGCTCCACGGCGGTGCGCGTGAGGTTGTTCTGGAACTCCGCGGCGATGAGCGAGCGGCCCGAGGTCTGCGTGTGCAGCTTGAGCAGCTGAGCCTTGGAGCCGGCGCCGAAGACGTCGCGCATGCCGATGGCCCAGATGCGCCGGCAGACCCGGCCGAGCACGAGGTATTCCACGTCGAGTCCGCAATCGAGGAAGAAGGAAAGCCGCGGACCGAACTGGTTCACGTCGGCGCCGCGCTGGCGCAGCAGCTCCGCGTAGGTGAAGCCGTTCGACAGCGTGAACGCCGCCTGCTGCACCGGCGTCGCGCCCGCCTCGGCGATGTGGTAACCGGAAATCGAGACCGGGTACCAGCGCGGCAGGTTGGGCACACACCACTCGATCATGTCGCAGAGGAAGCGGAGCGACGCGTCCACCGGGAAGATCACCTCGTTCTGCGCCTGCACCTCCTTGAGCATGTCGGCCTGGATCGTTCCGCGGAGCTGGGCGAGGCATTCGGGACCGAAGCGCCGCTTGGCCGCCGCGATGAACATCGCGAGGATCACCGGCGCCGGCGCGTTCATGGTCATCGAGACCGACGCGTCCTTGCGGGTCAGATCGAAGCCGGCGAACAGCCGGGCCATGTCGTCCACCGTGTCGATCGCGACGCCGCCCTCGCCGACCTTGCCCAGCACACCCGGGTGATCCGAGTCGAGTCCGTACAGCGTCGGTCCGTCGAAGGCGGTGGAGAGCCGCAGGCTCTTCTGGTGACTCGACAGGTACTTGAAGCGGGCGTTGGTGTCCTCCGCCAGCCCGAGTCCGGCGAAGAGTCGCATCGGCTCCTCGCCCGCGCCGGCCGCACGGTCGAGGTACATCTCACGGTACGCGGCGGTGGCGTAGGGGAACTGTCCCGGAAATCCCTGGCTCAGCAGGTACTCCGCGATCGCGCCGGGCTCGTCGGTGTCGGGCAGTGCCAGCCGTGGCAGGACGGTGCCCGTGGGCGAATGGGTGACGTCGATCGAGGCGCGCAGCTGAGCCCACTTGGCGCGGAGCTCGGCCGCGAAAGCGTCGTCAGTGCGGGCGCGGCGCACCTCGGCGACCACGTGGCGGTTGTAGGCGTCAATCGCGTCGGCGATTTTTCCAAGCTGGCTCATCGGAAATTGGGAAATTGGGAAACCGGGAAACTGGGAAACTGGGAATGGGTGGGAGGAATGCGCGGCTTAGGCCTCGACGCGGAGCTGGCAGGGTTTCTCGCCGCCGGCGGGTTCGAGTCCGCCCAGCCGGGCGAGGGCGGCGAAGAGTTCGTCGACGCCGGGATCGAAGTGCTTGGCGGCGGTCGTCGCGTGCAGCGTCTGGCCGCGGCCGTTTTGGTTGAGCCGGGCCTGGATCTCGGCGCGGGCGGTGTGAGCCATGGGATGGTCGCACTTGTTCAGCGCGACGAGGTCGGCGCCGTTGAGCAAGGCGATCTTCTGCAGCTGGATCAGGCCGCCGTAGTAGGGCGCGAGCACGAAGAGCGTGGCGTCGACGAGCTTGGGTCCGCGGCCGAAGATCCGGAACGGGTCGCTCTCCTGGCCGACGCCCACCGACTCAACGAGGATCAGATCGAACTCGCCCGACGCCCGCAGGACCTCGATGGCCGCCGGCGCCGCGGCGGAGAGTCCGGTGAGGCTGCCGCGCGTGGCCAGCGAGCGGAAGAAGACCCGGTCGTCCTGCGCGTAGATGGCCGACACCCGGTCGCCGAGGATTGCGCCGCCGGAATCGGGGTGTGACGGGTCGTTGGCGAGGATGGCGATGCGGCCGGAGGGAAAGGAGCGCAGGAATCGCGAGGTGAGCTCGTCGATCAGCGTCGATTTGCCCGCGCCACCCGGACCAGCGACGCCGACGACGAAGGAACGGGCGGAGCCGCTGCGGCGGACCTTGGGCACGCGGTCGCCACGCTCGGCGAGGGTCAGGGCGCGGGCCAAGACGCGGTCACCCTCCAGTCGGCCCTTGGGCCGGGGCAGCTTGGCGTAGTCGCGCTTGATCAGGTCCATGATCTCGGCCAGCGGCGTGCCGGCGAAGAAGATCCGGGCGGTGCCCTGGCGGCGCATGACGCGCTCGTCGGCCGGCGTGATGGTCCCGCCGCCGCCGCCGAACACCGGGATGTCGCCGTTGCCGCTGCGGCGCAGGGCGTCGACGACTTCCTTGAAGAAGACGATGTGGCCGCCGTTGTACGACGATAGGCCCACGACGTTGACGTCCTCTTGGACGGCAGCCCGCGCGATGGTGGCGACGGACTGGTGGTAACCGAGGTAGATGACCTCGATGCCGTGGCGCGCGAGTTCGATGTTGATCGTGGTGACGGCGCTGTCGTGGCCGTCACAGATCGGCACGGCGGTCAGGATGCGCAGCGGGACGGTGGGGCGAGGGGTTTTCGCGACAGCCATGGTCCCCCAGCAAAACCGCGAACCCGCCGGGTGCAATGACCGAGCGGCGGTCGTTTGGGCCCGGCCCGTCAATTACATCCTTTGGATTAGGCAGGCGCCATCGGCGCTTCCCCGATCCGGATTAACCGCTAAGACCGCAAAGTTCGCGAAGACGGAAGGCTTAGTGGAGAAGCCCGGCTGACTCTTTTGCCAAAGACGTGGGCGCCGGACGTGGCCGTGCCTCTATTTGACAGCGAGAACGGGAAAATCGGCGCCCCGAGCTTGCTGCTGGAACTCAACCCAATGACGGACCTGAGCGAGTGCGGTGGCGCGATCGCGGGCGGAGAGGCGCGGCCAGACCCGCTCCACCATGGCTTGTCCTTTGCTCTCACCGAATACAGAGGAAAGAAGCCACCATCGGACGGCGACCACGGGATCAGCTGTACAGTTTTCACTATTAAAGGCCATGACGCCGAGATTCACCATGGCCTTGGCGTTTCCGAGCTCGGCAGCCTGGCTGTAATACTTGGCCGCCCGCGCTAGATCCCAAGGCCGCAGACGCCCCTCATAGTAGATATTGCCGAGTTCGAACGCCGCGTCACCGTTTTCGACGCAAGCGGACTCGAGCAACGAAACGGCCCGGGTTGGATCAGCGCCGGGCACCTTCCCATCAAGGATCATGATGGCGAGATTGAATTGGGCTAGTGAATCAGTGCCGGCGGCTTGTTCAAACCGAGCGACAGCAGCTGCCAGGTTGGGGGTCACGCCGCGGCCTTGGGCTAGAATGGTGCCGAGACGGGTCTGAGCCTCTGGTTGGCCTTGGGCCGCTGCTTCCTCGAGCATTTCATGCGCGCGAGCCAGCCGCTGGTTAAGGCCATCATGGGTATTGTAGGTACCGAACGACAGGTCGTACAGCATTGACACGGCGAGAATCATCTTGGCCTCTGCGTCCCCTTTTTTTGCCAGCGCGTTGAGCCCTGACTCGACTTCGGAAGTCTGCAGCAGTCGCCGGGCATTCGGCTCAAGCAGTTTCAACTGCTGGTGGGCCAAGAGGGAGCGGTGCCGGGTGGCGTAGGCAAGAAGCTCTCTCGCCTTAGCCGGATCGCGGGCCATGCCGATGCCGTCAAGTGCGTGGCTGGCCAATGCCAAAACGGCCACTTCATCTCCGCGGATTGCGCTAGCTCGCAACAATGTGACTGCCCGGGGACGGTCGATCGGCAACCCGCGTTCCCCCATCCAAAGCATGATGCCGAGGCGGGTCCCGGGCTGGTTCATCCCAAATGCGGCGGCGCGCGCGAGGTAGGGCGCTGGCTCGCCCGCATCCGTGACGATTTCGAGATGGTGCAGGTAGAAATTCGCCAGATAGAGTATGGCGTGAAAGTGCTCCTGATCGGCCGCTTTGCGTAACCAGAGCTCTGCGTTCTTGAGCTCATACATTCGAAGCTGCGGGCTAGTCGCGTAGGCTTGGCCCAATTTGAACTGGGCTTCTGCGTCACCTGCTTTCGCGCGCGGTAGCAAGTCGCGCTCAAGTGGGGATAGGTCGGCGGAGCGCAGGCAGGTGGCGGCCAGAGTGAGCCCGATGACCCACTTCGCCCAGGTCGATCGCAGGGGATTCATGCTCGGGTCAGGTCGGCCAGGTCAGGAAATCCCCCGGGTCAGGCTCAGAACTCGGCCGTGCCGGGGGTGCGGGCGAAGGGGATGACGTCGCGGATGTTGGCGACGCCGGTGACGAACATCAGCATGCGCTCGAAGCCGAGGCCGAAGCCGGAGTGCGGCACCGTGCCGTAGCGGCGCAGGTCGAGGTACCACCAGTACTCCTTCTCCGGGAGGTGGTGCGCGGCCATGTTCTCCCGCAGCACGTCGAGGCGCTCCTCGCGCTGGCTGCCGCCGATGATCTCGCCGATGCCCGGGACGAGCAGGTCCATCGCGCAGACCGTCTTTCCGTCCTCGTTCACGCGCATGTAGAACGGTTTCAGGCTGCGCGGGTAGTTGTAGACCGTGACGGGGCACTTGAAGTGTTCCTCGGCGAGGAAACGCTCGTGCTCCGACTGGAGGTTGTCGCCCCAGCTGACGGGATGCTCCCAGTTCCGGCCGCTCTTCCCGAGAATCTCGATGGCCTCGGTGTAGCTGCAGCGCTGGAAGGGGCGCTCGAGGACAAAGTCGAGGCGCGCGAGCAGGTCCTTGTCGACGAACTTGGAGAAGAACTCGAGGTCGCCGGCGCAGTGCTGCTTCGCATCGCGGATGAGGTGCTTCACGAACTCCTCGGCGAGGTTCATGTTCCCCTGCAGGTCGCAGAACGCGATCTCGGGCTCGATCATCCAGAACTCCGAGGCGTGGCGCGAGGTGTTGGAGTTCTCCGCCCGGAAGGTCGGGCCGAACGTGTAGACGTTGGACAGCGCCGTGGCGAAGATCTCGGCCTCGAGTTGGCCGGAAACGGTGAGGTAGGACTGCTTGCCGAAGAAATCCTTCGAGAAATCCACCGCGCCCTGCTCAGTGCGCGGCGGGTTGGCCGGGTCGAGGGTCGAGACGCGGAACAGCTCGCCGGCGCCCTCGCAGTCGCTGGCCGTGATGATGGGCGTGTGGACGTAGTGGAAGCCGCGCTCCTGGAAGAACTGGTGGATCGCGTAGGCCAGCCGGCTCCGGACGCGGAACACGGCGCCAAACAGGTTGGACCGGGGCCGCAGGTGGGCGATCTCGCGGAGGAACTCCAGCGTGTGACCCTTCTTCT
Organism: uncultured Opitutaceae bacterium; assembly: GCA_964471615.1. Lineage (GTDB taxonomy): Bacteria > Verrucomicrobiota > Verrucomicrobiia > Opitutales > Opitutaceae > Opi-474. The sequence goes on along the minus strand of CAYYGV010000046.1, from coordinate 6,867 downwards.
GCAGCGGATAGGTGGCGTCGGCCTCGCCAATCACGGTGAACCGCTGGGCGACGACCTCCCACTTCTGGCCGGAGCCCTTCGATTCCACGAGCTTGCCGTGCACCTCGATCGAGGCGCCGGTGTTGGCCTTGGTGATGTGGACGTAGTCCGGCAGGGAGGAGTCGGCGATGACCTGGATGCCCTTGAGCGACGAGCCGTCGTTCAGCTCGATGAACGAGAACGTCTTCGAGTCGCGACGGGTGCGGACCCATCCCTGGAGCAGGATGGCGTCCATCGGCGCGGTGGCGTGCAGGGCGTCTTTGACGAGCGTGCGTGACATGGTGTTTTCCCCCAGCGAAGCGGCCTCCGCGGTGGCTGGCAAATCCCGAAACTCACGCGCGAACCGCCGGCCAGTTTGGCGGTCAGCGGCGGGTTCATGCCCTCATTCGCCGCCCTGCTCCGTCAGCCCATGGTCCGGGGTCTCGTTCGCGGACTGGCGGTCGCCGGGCTGCTGGTGCGGTCCGCCGGCTGCGCCTCACGCCCGGTGGAGGTGCCGCCGCCGGCTTCTCCGCCGGTCGCGGTGGTGCCGGCCGCTCCGGCGGTCACCCCGGCCGTGACGGTGGCGCCGAACGATCCGCTGGCGGTCATGCTGATCGTCCCGCGACTGCCCCCGCCACCCCGGGCCGAGATTCCCGGGGAACGACCCGACCCGAGCCGGGTGTGGGTGGCGGGCTACTGGGCGTGGCGTGGCGACGACTACGAGTGGGTCGACGGGAGCTGGGAAATCCCGCCGGCCGCGGCCGCAACCTGGGTGCCGCCATGCTGGGTGCGCGAGGGGGACGGCTACCGGTGCTTCACCGGCCACTGGCGCTGAGGGACTCGGGCCGGTGACGTAGCCGGCAAAGGGACAGCCTCCTTACGTCGGCTGCTACGATCTATCCGGTAGCGGCCGACGTAAGGAGGCTGTTCACGCGGCTCAGCCCGCGGTGCCGTCCTTGCGCGAATGGAGGCAGATCCGGTTGCCGGCGGGGTCGGCGATCCACGCCATCCAGCAGACGCGGGTTTCGACGGGTGGGATGAGGACTTTCACGCGGTGCTTGCGGCACTTCGCGATCGCTTTCGGCACGTCGTCCACGGCGAGGGCCACGCAGGCCGGGCCGAACCAGTTCCATTTCGGGTCTGGGCGGGTCGGGACGCCATTGAGGCAGAACGTGAGCGGCTCGGTGTCGAACTCGGACCAGAAGTCGTTCCACTCGTGACCGCGCTTGAATCCGAAGAGCTTCTGGTAAAACACGCGGGTGCGGCGGATGTCCTTCGTGTTGTACATCACGAAGTCCAGCGCCCGGACGGGAATCAGGGCGCGCTGGCTGGAGATCGTGGCAGGGCGGGTTTTGCGGCGGGGCATGGCGGGTGAGGTGAAGTGTTCGAACTATCAGAATGCGATGAAAGACAGCGATGGCTCAGCGCTTCGCGTGCTTAGCGTCCTTCGCGATAAATCCAGATCGAACGCAGCAGTCCAGAGCCTAGAGCACAAACGCATCCATGAACTGGCACACCGGCATGGCCGCCAGCTTGGCCCGGTCGGTGAAGAGCTGCATCAGCCGCTCGGCATGGTCGGCGCCGAAGTGGGCGACAAACGCGGCCCGGGCCTTTTGCTGGAGGACGGGAATGCCCTCGGTGCGACGGCGGCGGTGACCGATGGGGTACTCGACTGCTACCTTCGGCGTCGAGGTGCCGTCGGTGAAGAACACTTGAACCGCGTTGGCGATCGAGCGCTTTTCCGGGTCGAGGTAATCGCGCGAGTACTGCTTGTCCTCCTGCACCGTCATCTTGGCCCGCAGGGCGTCGATGCGCGGATCGGCGGCCGCCTTGTCCTCGTAGTGCTCGGCGGTGAGCGTGCCGTGGATCAGGCCGATGGCCGTCATGTACTGGAGGCAGTGGTCGCGGTCGGCCGGGTTGTGCAGCGGGCCGGACTTGTCGATGATCCGGATCGCCGACTCATGGGTGGTGAGCTCCACGCGTGAGATGGCATCGAGGCGATCCTTCACGCGGGGGTGCAGCTGCAGTGCGCACTCGACCGCGGTCTGGGCATGGAACTCGGCGGGGAACGAGATCTTGAACAGCACCTGCTCCATCACGTAGCTGCCGAGCGGACGGGCGAGCTTCACCGGCTGCCCGCGGAACGAGACGTCCTGGAAACCCCACGTCTTGGCGGTGAGCACGGACGGATAGCCCATCTCGCCGGTGAGCGCGATGAGCGCGAGCCGGACGGCGCGGCTGGTGGCGTCGCCGGCCGCCCAGGATTTCCGGGAGCCGGTGTTCGGCGCGTGGCGGTAGGTCCGCAGGGCCGAGCCGTCGAGCCACGCGTGGGAGATCGCGTTGATCACCTGGTCGCGCGTGCCGCCCAGCATTGCAGCGGTGACGGCGGTCGAGGCGACGCGCACGAGCAGCACATGGTCGAGCCCGACGCGGTTGAACGAGTTCTCCAGCGCGAGCACGCCCTGGATCTCGTGGGCCTTCACCATGGCGGTGAGGACGTCGCCGACGGTGAGGCCGGCCTTCACGCGGCTCAGCTTGGTCTGGAAGGCGGCGGGTGTGACGCCGGCGGCCTGGTGGCGCGACAGCCAGTCGGCCGTGGCGAGGATGGCGCCGAGATTGTCCGACGGGTGGCCCCACTCGGCGGCCAGCCAGGTGTCGTTGAAGTCGAGCCACCGGATGATCGCGCCGATGTTGAAGGCGCCCTGGACCGGATCGAGTTCGTAGCCGGTGCCCGGCACCCGGGCGCCGCGCTCGATCGTGAGGCCCGGCACGACCGGGCCGAGCAGCTTGGTGCAGGCCGGGAAGGACAGCGCCATGATGCCGCAGGCGAGGGTGTCCGCGAGACACCAGCGGGCGGTGTCGAGTGCCTCGTCGCTCTTGATGGCGGCGCCGAGCGCATAGTCGGCGAGCTCGGCGACGAGCGGGTCGGGCGGGGGACGGACATTGCTGATGTGGGAACTCATGGGAGAAATCCGGGAATTGGCCTCAACCTCCAAGGGAGGCAACAGAACCGCGTTGGCCACCAAGCGCACCAAGCCCACGAAGCGCAGGGCGCGCGGTCCGGGCTTGGAGGTGGATCGACATCGAGGGCGAGCGCTTTGAGCGCATCATTGCGGCACCAGCTCGGGTCAGGCTGCTCTAGCGCCGCTGTGCCAGCGGCACGAAGGGCCGGGGTTCCGGTCCGGTGTAGTTGGCGCCGGGGCGGATGATCTTGCCGTCGGTGCGTTGCTCGACGATGTGCGCCGTCCAGCCCGCAGTGCGGGCCATCACGAACAGCGGCGTGAACATCAGCATCGGAATCCCCAGACGGTGGTACGCCACCGCGCTGTACCAGTCGAGGTTCGGGAACATCTTCTTTTCGTTCCACATGAGGGTCTCGAGCCGCTCGGCGATCTGGTAGAGCTCCATGTGCCGGTCCTCCTCCGAGAGCTGGCGGGCGATCGCCTTGATGATCGGATTGCGCGGGTCGCCGATGGTGTACACCGGGTGACCGAAGCCGATGACGATCTCCTTGCGGGCGAGCCGGGCGCGGATGTCGGTCTCGGCCTCGTCAGGGGTGCGGTAGCGCTGCTGGATTTCGAGGGCGATCTCGTTGGCGCCGCCGTGACGCGCGCCGCGCAGGGCGCCGATGGCGCCGGTGATGCACGAGTGGAAATCCGAGCCGGTGCCGGCGATCACGCGGGAGGTGAAGGTCGAGGCGTTGAACTCGTGCTCGGCATAGAGGATGAGCGAGCGGTCGAGGGCGCGAACCTGCGCCGCTGCCGGCGGACGCTGATGGAGCAGGTGGAGGAAATGACCGGCGATCGAGGGGTCATCGGTCTCGACGTCGATTCGGCGGCCGCTCGTCGCGAAATGGTGCCAGTAGAGGAGAATCGAGGGAAACGCCGCGAGGAGCCGGTCGCCGTAGGCGCGGGCGGCGGCGACGGTGGTGGCGTTGGCGCCGGTGGACGGCAGGGTCTCCGTCTCGAGATTGCCCAGCATCGAGCAGCCGGTGCGAAGGACGTCCATCGGATGGGCGCTTGCCGGAATCTGCTCGAGGACCGCACGGAGCGGCTTTGGCAACGCCCTCAGGCGCTGCAGGCGCGAGCGATAGACGCCGAGCTCGACATGATTGGGCAGCACCTCGTGGACCAGCAGGTGCGCGACCTCCTCGTAGGTGGCCTGCTCCGCGATCTCGGCGATGTCGTAGCCGCGGTAGTGGAGGTCGTTGCCGGTGTGCCCGACCGTGCAGATGGCGGTGTTGCCGGCGACGACGCCGGACAGCGCGACGGATTTCTTGGCCTTGGCGGCGGGGGTGGGGTCGCTCATGGGGTGCCTGTCGTTCAGGGCTTCGGCTGATAGCCGAGGGTGGCGTAAAGGTCGGCGCGGGTCTGCATGGTGCCGGTCACGGCGGACTGGGTGCCATTGCGACGGATCGCGTCGTAGACCGCCAGCGAGGCAGCGGCGGCGGCGCGGGAGGCAGAGAGCGGATAGAGCACCAGGGCAATGCCAGTCGTACGGAGCTGCTCCACGGTGAAATAGGGCGTCTGGCCAAACTCGGTGAGGTTCGCGAGCACCGGCGCCTTCACCGCGGTGGCGAACTGGCGGTAGTCGTCGAGTGTGCGGAGCGCCTCGGCAAAAATCATGTCCGCGCCCGCCGCCACGTAGGCCTGCGCCCGGGTGATCGCGGCGGCCACGCCCTCGTTGGCGGCGGCATCCGTGCGGGCCATCACCACGAAATCCCGGTCGGGCTTGCCCGCGACGGCAGCGCGAACCCGTTCGACCATCTCGGCGGCGGGCACGAGCTGCTTGCCCGGAAGATGGCCGCAGAGCTTGGCCGGCACCTGGTCCTCGATGTGGACGGCGGCCACGCCGGCGGCGCCCATGGCGCGCACTGTCGCGGTGGGGTTGTCCCAGCCGGTGTCGATGTCCACCAGCAGCGGCAGGTCCACGCGGCGGGTGATGCGGCGGGCGTCGATCAGGACGTCTTCAAGCGTTGTTTCCCCGGTATCCGGGATGCCGTACGAGTGGTTCGCCACGCCAGCGCCCGAGAGGTACAGCGCCCGGAAACCGGCGCGGCGCGCGAGGAGGGCGGCATAGGCGTTGATGGCACCGACCACCTGCAAGGGCTGCTCAGCCGCCAAGGCAGCACGGAAGCGGGCACCTGGGGTGGGGGCGGAACTCATGGAGCAATACTTGGCGGGTGCGCCGCACAGTGTCCAGTGTCTCGCCGGAAAACTCCCGCGGCCCGATACCGGAAAAAGTGCCACGCCGGCCCGGCCGGCGAAACGGTTCGTCATCCGCCGGCGTCTTCCCCATGCTGACCCCGATGCTCGCCGTCACCGATCTCCGCAAATCGTTCCGCTCGCCCGAGGGTGAAACGGTTGAGATCGTCCGGGTGCCCGCCTGGTCGCTCGCCGCCGGCGAGCAGGCGGCCCTGCGCGGAGAGAGCGGCTCGGGCAAGACCACGTTCCTCCACCTGATCGCGGGTATCCTCGCGGCCGACGCGGGCAAGGTGCTGATCGACGGTGCGGAGATGACGGCGCTGAGCGAATCGCGGCGTGACCGCCTGCGGGCGGAGAAGCTCGGGTACATCTTCCAGACCTTCAACCTGCTGCAAGGCTACACGGTCCTGGAGAACGTCGTGCTCGGCATGTCGTTCGGGCCACGCGGCGCCGACCGGGCGCATGCTCGGGCCCTGCTGGAGCGGGTGGGACTCGGCCACCGCCTGGAGCACTTTCCGCGTCAGCTCTCAACCGGCCAGCAGCAGCGCGTCGCGGTGGCGCGGGCGCTGGCCAACCACCCGAAACTCGTGCTGGCGGACGAACCCACCGGCAACCTCGACCAGCGTCACGCCCACGAGGCGCTCGGACTGATCCGCGAGGTTTGCCGCGAGAACGGCGCCGCGCTGCTGCTGGTCAGCCACGACGAGGATGTGCTCAAGGAGTTTAGCGGCGTGCGGGACTTCCGGAGCATTAATCAGGCAATTCACTGATGAAAGAGAAACGCCAAACACCAATGGCCAAACGCCAAACGGAGTGCGGCCACCCCGCCGGCGGATCGCCCGCTGACTATTTGGCGTTTGGCGGTTTGGCGTTTGGTAATTTCGCGTCCACCAAATTGGCCTCTAGCCGTTTGGCGTTTGGCAGTTTGGCATTTGGAATTTCTCCAAAGTGACACTTCCCCTGATCATCTACCGTTCGCTCCGTCAGCACGCGCTCTCGACGCTCGTGACGGCCGGGAGCATCGCGCTTGCCTGCGGGCTGCTGATGAGCGTCTGGACGGTGAAGACCCAGTCGGAGGTGGCGTTCACCTCGACCGGGACGACCTTCGATGCGGTGCTCGGCGCCCGCGGCTCGAAGCTGCAGCTGGTGCTGAACGCGATCTTTCACCTCGAGACGTCGCCCGGAAACCTGGCGTATGCCGACTATGAGTTCATCAAGCGGCACCCGGCGGTGAAGTCGGCCTTCCCGATCGCGGTCGGCGACAACCTCCGCGGCTACCGCCTGGTGGGCACGCTGCCCGAGCTGTTCACCGAGGTGGAATTGGCCGGCGGCAAGAAGCTCGCCCTCCAGCCCGGCGGCCGGTGGTTCACCGCCGATGCGCGCGAGGCGGTGGTCGGGAGTTTTGCGGCGGCGCGGCTCGGGTTGAAGGTCGGGGACACGTTTCACCCCTTCCACGGGCTCACCTACGACGAGCGGAACCAGCATGCGGAGACCTACACCGTGGCGGGCGTGTTGGCACCGACGAACACGCCGATGGACCGCGTGATCTGGATTCCGCTGCACGGGCTGCAGACCATGACGGGACACGACCCGCGGGCGGCGACGGATGTGAGCGCGGTGCTGGTGCAGCTGCGGACCCCGACGG
>CAYYGV010000045.1:0-26051 GCA_964471615.1 uncultured Opitutaceae bacterium | reverse complement strand
GGCGTTCCTGCTCTACCATCTCGCGCACTTCACGATCGGCTCGGCGCAGTCGGCCACGTTCAAGGAGAACCTGCCGCACTACACGATGACCGACGATTACAAGGTCGCCGGCTTCCCGGTGGTCCACGCCGGCGCCGAGGTGCTCGACGTGTACAGCATGGTGGTGCGCGGCTTCCAGCACCCGCTGGTGTCGCTCTTCTACCTCGTCGCGGTCGGCCTGCTGAGCATCCACCTGCTGCACGGCTTCGACAGCATGTTCCAGTCGCTCGGCTGGCGCTCGGAAAAATGGGCGAACGGCCTGCGCCGGGTCGCGATCGCGTTCTGCATCGTCTACTTCCTCGCCAACGCCGCCATCCCCGGCGCGATCCTGCTCGGCAAGGTCCACGCGCCCGGCGCGGCCGTCCAGGCGGTCTCCACCCACTAAGGTTTTTCCGTCATGGCCAAACTCGACTCCAAGGTTCCCTCCGGCCCGCTCGCTGACAAGTGGCGCAAGCACAAGGCCGACATCAAGCTCGTCAACCCGGCCAACAAGCGGAAGTACGAGGTCATCGTCGTCGGCGCCGGCCTGGCCGGCTCCTCGGCGGCGGCGACCCTCGCCGAGCTGGGCTACAAGGTGAAGAGCTTCGTCTTTCACGACAGCCCGCGGCGCGCGCACTCCATCGCCGCGCAGGGCGGCATCAACGCCGCGAAGAATTACCAGAACGACGGCGACTCGGTTTACCGGCTGTTCTACGACACGATCAAGGGCGGCGACTACCGTTCGCGCGAGGCCAACGTCCATCGTCTTGCCGAGGTGTCCGTCAACATCATCGACCAGTGCGTGGCCCAGGGCGTGCCGTTCGCCCGCGAATACGGCGGCCTGCTCGCCAACCGCTCGTTCGGCGGCGCCCAGGTGAGCCGCACGTTTTATGCCCGCGGCCAGACCGGCCAGCAGTTGCTGCTCGGCGCGTACTCCGCGCTGTCGCGCATGGTCGGTGCCGGCGCGGTCGAGCTCCACACCAACAGCGAGATGCTCGATCTCGTCGTCGTCGATGGCCAGGCGAAGGGCATCATTGTCCGCGACCTCGTGACTGGTGAGATCTCCCGCCACGCGGCCGACGCGGTCGTGCTCGCGACCGGCGGCTACGGCAATGTCTTCAATCTCTCCACCTACGCCCGCGGCTCGAACGTCACCGCGATCTGGCGCGCCTACAAGCGCGGCGCCTGCATGGCGAACCCGTGCTACACGCAGATCCATCCGACGTGCATCCCGGTCAGCGGCGAATACCAGTCGAAGCTGACCCTGATGTCGGAGTCGCTCCGCAACGACGGCCGCATCTGGGTGCCGAAGCGCAAGGAGGACCGCCTCAAGCCGCCGGGGTCGATCGCGGAGGAGGATCGCGACTACTATCTCGAGCGCATCTACCCGAGCTTCGGCAATCTCTGCCCGCGTGACGTCGCGTCCCGCGCCGCCAAACGCGTGTGCGACGAGGGCCGGGGAGTCGGTGAGAGCGGCCTCGGCGTGTACCTCGACTTCGCCGATGCCATCAAGCGGCTCAGCGAAAACGGCGTGCGCGAACGCTACGGCAATCTCTTCGACATCTACCACGAGATCACCGCCGAGAACGCCTACCAGGTGCCGATGCGCATCTATCCCGCCGTGCACTACACGATGGGCGGCCTCTGGGTGGACTATAACCTCATGTCGAATCTCCCGGGCCTGTTTGTCCTGGGTGAGGCGAACTTCTCCGACCACGGCGCGAACCGCCTCGGCGCGTCGGCCCTCATGCAGGGCCTCGCCGACGGCTACTTCGTCATCCCGTACACCATCGGCGACTACCTGGCCTCGCAGAAGCCGGGCTCGCGTCCGTCGGTGGACTCGGCCGAGTTCCGCGGCGCCGAGGAGAATATCCGCTCGCTGACCGACCGGCTCCTGACTGTGAAGGGCAAGGAGCCCGTGAGCCACTTCCACAAGCGCCTCGGCAAGATCATGTGGGAAAAGTGCGGCATGGCCCGCACCCGCGCCGGTCTCGAGGAGGCGCTCAAGCTGATCCCGGCGCTCCGCGAGGAGTTCTGGGCGAACGTGAATGTCCCGGGTTCCGCGGAGACGATGAACCAGGCGCTCGAACAGGCCGGCCGCGTGGCCGACTTCCTCGAGTTCGGCGAGCTGCTGTGCCTCGACGCGCTGAAGCGAGAGGAGAGCTGCGGCGGCCACTTCCGCGAGGAGTACCAGTACCCGGACGGCGAGTGCAAACGCGACGACGCGAACTTCGGCCACGTGGCCGCATGGGAGTACCAGGGTCCCGATCATGCCCCGCTGCGCAACACGGAGCCGCTCAACTACGAGTTCGTGAAGATGAGCGTCCGAAATTACAAATAACCCCGACTTTCATTCCATGGTAGCTGACTCCACTTCCAAGTCTCTCAGCGTGACGCTTCGCGTGTGGCGGCAGGCGGGTCCGGCGGCGCCCGGCCGTTTCGTCGACTACCCGGCCCGCAACCTGAACTCGAACATGTCGTTCCTGGAGATGCTCGACGTCGTGAACGACGAGCTCACCAAGCAGGGCGAGGAGCCCATCGCCTTTGCGCACGACTGCCGCGAGGGCATCTGCGGCACCTGCTCCTGCACCATCAACGGCAAGCCCCACGGCCCCGGGCACGGCATCGCCACCTGCCAGACCTACATGCGTAGCTTCAAGGACGGCGACGTGATTGTCGTCGAGCCGTTCCGCGCCCGCGCCTTCCCGCTGGTGAAGGACCTCGTGGTCGACCGCGCGGCGTTCGACCAGATCATCCAGGCCGGCGGCTTCATCAGCGTGCGCACGGGAGCCGCGCCGGACGCCAACTCGATCCCGGTGCCGAAGCCCGATGCGGATCTCGCGATGGACGCCGCGGCGTGCATCGGCTGCGGCGCGTGTGTCGCGGCCTGCAAGAACGCCTCCGCGATGCTCTTCGTCGCGGCGAAGGTCTCGCAGCTCGGATTGCTGCCGCAGGGTCAGCCGGAGCGCGACCAGCGCGTGCTCGCGATGGTGGGCAAGATGGACGAACTCGGCTTTGGCAACTGCACGAACCAGTACGAGTGCAGCGCGGCGTGCCCGAAGTCCATCAGCCACGATTTCATCGCGCGCATGAACCGCGACTACCTGAAGGCCAGCCTGCGCAGCACCTTCAAGCCGACCTCGAACGCGTCGGGCGGCGGGGCAGGGTAACCTCCTTCGCAGCGGTGCTGCTTCGGAGGTCGGAGTTCGGGGATCGCAGTTCGGAGCTCGGTCCGGCGCGATTGGAATCGCCTGGACGGCTTGGGACACGGAGCGCACTGAGGATGCACGGAGCTCACTGAGCTAATACGGCGTGGATCGGTTCGCGTAGCGGACCCGTTGTGTCGCTCTGTGTTCTCGGTGCCTCCTCCGTGTACTCTGTGTCGTGTCCGGAGATTGGGAGCGGTGGTTCGGAGGTCCGAGTTCGGATGGCGCAAACTCTTGGGGCGGGGTGCTTTTTCGCGGCCGCTCATTTTCGTGTAACTTTCCCGGCGGCGCCGGGTTTTCAGGTCATCAAACCTTTGAAGACCATGAAGACTCTCCCCGTCATCGCCATCGCCACCGCGCTCCTCGTGTTCGCGTTGTTTCCCACCCCGGCCGTCGCCGGTTCCCTCTTCTTTGCCGTCAGTCTCCTGACGATCTTTGCCGCGGACTATTCGCGGATCCGCACGCCGATCACCCCCCGGGCCTCCGTTCTGCCCTTCCCGGGCGCGTATCGGACGGCGCAGAATTGCGAGCTGGCGGCCTGATCACTGTCGGCTCGCAGCTGGAGGGCGGTCCCTGCCTCACGGTGGGGACCGTCTTCTTTTTTTGGGGATCCGTTTGGGTCAGTTCACGCGCCCGCCCTGCAGGCCGCGGAGGTCGATGGTGCCCTCGGAGGTGCCTTTGACCTTCATCTCGTCCTCGCCGGCAGTCGTGTACAGGACGCTCTCGAGCCGGTACCGCACGACCGGTTCGTTCTGCAGCGCGATCAGCTGCTTCACCAGCGAGGCGTTCTCCAGAATCAGGGTGACGTCCTGCGTCGTCGTGCTGAGCGGCGGCAGGCCGATCGGCGTATTGCTCACCGCTTTGCCGACATAGCTGCCGTTGAGGTAAAGCTTGTGCGAGGAGCCGGAGAAACCGAACGCATTCAGGCTCTCGCTGGTGTAGCGCAGCGTGACGATGAGCTGGGTCTCGAAAACCGTGGAGTTTGCCGCTTTCAGGTCCGCGACTGTCACGTTGATGCTATCGGGGCGGGTGGCGGAGCTGCAGCCGGCGAACAAAGCAGCCAGGCCGAGCGCGAGAAAGGCGAGGAAGGGGACAGGTTTCATGCGAGCAGGCGCTCATCGAAGCTGCTTGATCGGAAACTGCAACCCTGTGGTTGGGCTGTTGATTCGCTATCGGCCCCTTCAACCTTCAACTCTCAACCTTTAGCTCCCCAAAAAACGCCTCAAAACACCGTCAGCGCGTGGGCGCTTTCGAGCAGGATCCAGGCGGCACCGCTGGCGAGGACTGCAAACAGGAGCTGGCGGGCCACCTTGCGGCCGCGGAGCACGGCGTCGTGGAGATCGGTGTCGAGCGCCTTGCGGTTGCTCTGCGCCAGGAAGCTCACAAAGCGCGGGTTGCGGCACGGTCCGCGTCCGCCGGACTCCAGGCCGAAGCGGACGGCCGGGCGGTGGACGAGGCGTGACAGCAGGTGGCGCACCCCGCCGATTTCGGAATTTCGGGTGGTCTTTTCAACGGGAAACTCGCCAATTGCGGAATTTCAGGGTTTTTTGACCTGGCATGCATCACTTTCACTACGTCGGGCACGACCTTCACTGTGAATCCGTCGACCTCGCCGGCGTGGCCCGCCTGTACGGCACCCCGACGTACGTGTACAGCGCGGCGACGATCGCGGACAATTTCCGCCGGCTGCGGCAGAGCCTGACCGGCTTGGACGTGCAGATCTGCTATGCGATCAAGTCGTGTTCGAATCTCGCTGTCCTGCGCCATTTCTCGAACTTGGGCGCGGGCTTTGACCTGGTGAGCGGCGGCGAGCTCCGTCGCGTGGTGGCCGCCGGCGCGAATGTCCGCTCCAGCGTCTTCGCCGGAGTCGGCAAGACCGAGGCGGAGATCAAGCTCGCGCTCGAGAACGGCATTCATGCGTTTCATGTGGAGAGCGAGCCCGAGCTCGCGCGCATCAATCACGTGGCCGGCCAGCTGGGCGTGAAGGCGCCGATCGCGATCCGGGTCAACCCGGACGTCGACGCGCAGACCCACGCGAAGATCACCACCGGCAAGAGCGACAACAAATTCGGCATCCCGCTCCGCCACGCCGCGGCCGCGTACGAGGCGGCTTCGAAGCTCAAGAATCTCCGGATCCGCGGCGTGCAGATCCACATCGGTTCACAGCTGACGGACATCGCGCCGTTCGCCGAGGCGGTGAAGAAGATGGTGCCCCTCGTGGCCGAGCTGAAAGCCGCGCATGGCATCGACTATTTCTCCGTCGGCGGCGGCATGGGCATCGTGTACCGCGACGCGCTGGCCAGCGGCCAGGCCGGGTGGTGGGCCGCGCAGCCGCCGGACCGCCGGCCGATCACACCCGAGGCGTACGGCGCCGCCCTGACGCCGCTGCTCGCGCCGCTCGGGCTCCGGATCCTGCTCGAGCCGGGCCGGTTCCTGGTTGGCAACGCCGGCGTGCTCCTGGCCCGCGTCGAGCACCTGAAGCGCGGGGCGAACAAGAATTTCCTCATCGTCGACGCCGCCATGAACGACCTGGTTCGGCCGGCGATGTACGACGCGTACCACGAGATCGTGCCGGTGCACCGCGACAGCTCGCGTCGCGCGCTCGTCGCCGACATCGTCGGGCCGATCTGCGAGAGCGGCGACTGCTTCGCGAAGGACCGCCAGCTCCAGGAGGTGGGCGAGGGCGAACTCGTCGCGTTCATGAGCGCGGGTGCGTACGGTCACGTGATGGCCAGCCGGTACAACACCCGCGGCATGGCGGCCGAGGTGATGGTGAACGGCAGCGCCTTTGAGTTGGTGAACGCCCGGGAGAGCTTCGAGCAGATGATCGCCGGCGAGAAGGTCCCGGCCTTTCTGCAGTGAGCCGGGCGGGTCCGTTGCGCGATTGACGCCGCGAGCCGCCCGGGACCATCCTCCGGGCGATGGTCCCGGCCTCGTCCCCCACGTCACAGCGGTCCACGTTCCCGTCATGAAGTTCACCGTCATCGGTGCGGGCGCCTGGGGCACCGCGTTCGCCATTCACCTCGCCCGGGCCGGACAGCAGGTCACGCTGGTGCCGCGGCGGGCCGAGCAGGCGCAGGCCCTGGCGACCAACCGCGAGAACGCCGAGTACTTGCCGGGTATTCCCTTTCCGTCGTCGCTGCAGGTGGGCCATGACCTCGGGGCGGCGCTCGCCGGCTCCCAGGTCGTGCTGCTGGCGTGCCCCTCGCAGGCCCTGCGCGAGACCAGTGCACGGGTGCGCGACAGTCTCGGAACGACGCGTCCGGCCCTCGTGGTCAGCCTGGCGAAGGGCCTGGAACTCGGCACCCACCTGCGGCCGTCGCAGGTGATCGCGGCGGTGCTGGAAAAAGTGCCGGCCGGTTCGCTGACCGGACCGACGAACGCCGCCGAGGTGGCGCGCGGCCTGCCGGCGGCGATGGTGCTGGCGGCGCCGGCCGAGATGGCGGCGGAGGAACTGCAGGGCATCCAGGCGGCGCTCAGCACGGCGACGCTGCGCGTGTACACGAGCGACGACCTCGCGGGCGTCGAATATGGCGGCAGCCTGAAGAACATCTACGCGATCGCGGCGGGCTGCTGCGACGGCCTGAAGCTCGGCGACAACTCGCGCGCGGCGCTACTGACGCGCGCGCTGGCCGAGATGGTGCGGGTGGGCGTGGCGCTGGGGTCGCGGCCCGAGACATTTTACGGCCTGAGCGGGTTCGGCGACCTGGTGGCGACGTGCCACGGGGCGTGGAGCCGCAACCGGGAATTTGGCTTCGAAGTCGGCTCGGGCAAGTCCGTCGCGGCGCTCATGGCGCACCGCAAGACCGTGGTCGAGGGCTACAAGACCGCGCAGTCGTTCCACGGACTTTGCGTGGAGCGAAAAATCGACGCCCCGATCCTGCGCGAAGTTCACGCGATCCTCTACGAGAACAAAGCCCCGGCGAACGCGCTGAACGCGCTGATGACCCGGTCGCTCAAGCGCGAGAGCGCCACGAACCGGTAGGGCAAATACCGGGACGAACGTCGGACGTCGAACGCCGAGAGATTCGGGCAACGTTTAACGTTCAACTCTCAACGTTCGACGCTCAACGAGCGGGCGGTCACTTGAGCGTTAAGCGTTGAACGTCGAACGTTGAGCGTTTCCCTCCGAAACCTTCGGCGTCCGATGTTCGGCGTTCGTCCCGGTATTTCCAGAGGGCGTGCTTGCCCTGCGGCTTCAAAACCGTTGAGTAGCGGCGCCCCATGAGTCCCCACGCAGCGGTCGACCCTTCCCTCGACCGCAAACACAAGCTGGTCATCTTCGCGTCGTCCCTCGGCACGGTGTTCGAGTGGTACGATTTCTACATCTACGGCACGCTGGCCGCGTTCTTCGGCAAGCTGTTCTTCCCGCCCGGCAATGAGACCGCCGGCTTCCTCTCGAGCCTCGCGTTGTTCGGCGTTGGCTTCTCGGTGCGGCCGTTCGGTGCGCTGGTGTTCGGCCGGGTCGGCGACCTGATCGGGCGCAAGTACACCTTTCTGGTCACGATTGTCGTGATGGGACTGGCGACCGCGCTCGTGGGCGTGCTGCCGACCTACGCGTCGATCGGCTTCTGGGCGCCGGTGATCCTCGTGGTACTGCGCCTGGCGCAGGGCCTGGCGCTGGGCGGCGAGTACGGCGGGGCTGCCACCTATGTGGCCGAGCACGCGCCGCATGGGCGCCGCGGGTTTTTCACGAGCTGGATCCAGCTGACCGCGACCCTCGGGTTCTTCCTCTCGCTGGCGGTGATCTATACCACGCGGCACGTGATGTCGGCGGAGGGCTTCAGCACCTGGGGCTGGCGCGTGCCGTTTATCTTCTCCGTGTTCCTCCTGGCGATCTCGATCTTCATCCGGCTCAAGCTGGAGGAGTCGCCGGTTTTTGCGGACCTGAAGGCGCAGGGCAAGACCTCGAAGGCGCCGCTGCGCGAGTCGTTCGCGGAGTGGGGCAACGCCAAGATCGTGCTCAAGGCGCTGTTCGGCGCGACGGCGGGGCAGGGCGTCGTGTGGTATGCGGGCCAGTTCTACGCGCTCTATTTCCTCAGCACGACGCTGAAGCTCGACTACGAGACCACGTACCTGCTGATCGGCCTGGCGCTGCTGCTGGGCGCGCCGTTCCTGATCGTCTTCGGCTGGCTCTCGGACCGGTTCGGCCGGAAGCACATCATGATGCTCGGCTGCCTGCTCGCGGTGCTGACCTACCAGCCGATCTTCAAGTCGCTGACCGGCGCCGCCAATCCCGCCCTGGCGCGGGCGATGGCGCAGTCGCCGGTGGTGCTGCACACGCCCGACTACCACGGCACGTTCATCCTCACGCTCGAGGCGGTTCAGGACGCGGCGGGCAAGATCGTCGGCCTGAAGAAGGCCCCGTCGCTCACCGACCAGGCGCGCACGTTCCTCAACAACCGCGGCATCCCGTTCACGATGGCGCCGGCCGAGGGGGACAAGCCTCTCTTGCTGACCGTCGGCACGGTCGCGGTGTCCGGCTTCGACGCCAAGGCCTACGAGGCGACGCTGGCCCCGATCGGTTACCCGAAGGCGGCCGATCCCGCGC
Organism: uncultured Opitutaceae bacterium; assembly: GCA_964471615.1. Classification (GTDB taxonomy): domain Bacteria; phylum Verrucomicrobiota; class Verrucomicrobiia; order Opitutales; family Opitutaceae; genus Opi-474. The sequence goes on along the minus strand of CAYYGV010000045.1, from coordinate 17,276 downwards.
AGATCAACCGGCCGAAGGTAGTCGCCCTGCTGCTCGTGCTGATGATCTACGTGGCGATGGTCTACGGCCCGATTGCCGCTTTCCTCGTCGAGCTGTTCCCGACCCACATCCGGTACACGTCGATGTCGCTGCCGTATCACATCGGCAACGGCTGGTTCGGCGGCTTCCTGCCGCTGATCGCGGCGAGCATCGTGTTCTACACCGGCGACATCTACGCCGGCCTGTGGTACCCGATCGCGGTGGCCGCGATGTCGTTCGTGATCGGCTCCTTCTTCATCGCCGAGACGAACGACAACGACATCACGCGCTAGGCGCGGCGGCGGGCTGAAAACCCTAGGAAATTTTCATGGCGGCCGGGCTTGCTTGGCCCTGTACCGACCGGCCTAATGGCACGCTTTCGGGCAGCGGCCCGAGCCCAAAACTCCCTTCCCCATGACCCTGTTCGGCCTGCACTGGATCGATTCGCTTATTCTGGTCTGCTACGTCGTCGGCATCCTCGTCATCGGCCAGGCCTTCTCGGGCCACATGAAGGGCGAGAGCGACTTTTTCCTCGGCGGCCGATCGCTCGGCAAGTGGTTCCAGTTTTTTCTGAGCTTCGGCAACATGACCGACCCGGGGCAGGCGACCACCACCTCGAGCTCGGTGTACCGGCAGGGCGCAGGCGGCGCCTGGCTGGCGCTCATCACGCTGTTCCTCACGCCCTACTACTGGTTCACCAATGTCTGGTTCCGCCGCGTCCGGCTGACCACCATGGCGGACCTGTTTGAGGACCGCTTCGGCCGGCGCTTCCTCGCGACGCTCTACGCGATCACCACGATCCTGATGGCGATCGTCGCCATCGCCGGCGGCAACGTCGTCGCGCTGAAAACGCTGCAGCCGATGATGGTGAAACCCGAGTCGGCCTACACGGCCGCCGACCACGAGAAGGTCAACAATTACAAGGAGTTCGTCTCGCTGCGGAAGGAGCGCCTGGCGGCGAACCTCTCGACGGAGAAGTCCCAGCGCTACGAGGTCCTCAAGGGCTTCTACGACCGCGGCGAACTCCAGCCCTACGTCTCGTACCTCACGCCGGTGCCGTTCTACCTGGTGTCATCCACGCTCGTCGCGATCTTCGTGATGCTCGGCGGCCTCAAGGCCTCGGCCGTGGTCGACGCGGTGCAGGCGGTGCTCGTGATCCTGATCTCGATCATCCTGATACCGTTCGGGCTGGCCAGGATCGGAGGCTTGTCAGGCCTCCACGCCAAGGTGCCGGACGTCATGTTCAACGTGTTTGGCGGCGGCTCCAGCAGCGAGTACACGTGGTACTCGATTGGCGCGCTGCTCTTCGTCCAGCTCGTCGGCATCGTCGGCTCGCAGGCGGGCATGACCATCGCCGGCTCGGCCAAGAACGAGTACGCGGCCCGCATCGGCGCCGTCACGGGCGGCTTCAGCAAGCGCTTCGTCACGATTGCCTGGGCCTTCTGCGGCCTCATCGCGATCGCGCTCTTCGGGCCGAACCTCTCCGACCCCGACCAGACGTGGGGCCTGCTCACCCGCGCGCTGCTGCCCGTGGGCCTGATCGGCGTCATGATCATTGGCATCCTCGGCGGCAAGCTGGCCGTCCTGGGCGCCGGCTCCGTCGTGCTCTCCGGCCTGGTGGTGAAGAATCTCTACGAGCCGCTCTTTCCCGGGAAGACGGAGCGGCACTACATGGTGGTCGCGCGCCTGACCGTGCCGCTCGTACTGGCCGCGGGCATCTGCATCGGCCTCTACCTGAACAGCGTCGTCGCGCTGCTGAAATTCGCGATCGTGCTGCTGGTGATCTGGGGCGTGCCGATCACGCTCATGTTCATCTGGCGCCGGCTGACGGAGATCGCGGTGCGCGTGCAGGTCGTGGCGACCCTCATCTTCATCGCGGTGATTCCCTGGACGGTGCCCAACATCCCGGCGCTGGCGCGGTCGGCCGAGTTGACGGTGATGACGCGCGAGCGCTCCGTGACCGTGACGGCGCCCGCGACCGACGCCGACGTGACCGCGGGCCGGGCCAAGGCGGTGGGTGAGGTGATCACGCGCACCCAGGTGATTGAACCGGTCTCGGTCTACTTTGAGGAGGGCGTCGTGCGGGCGGATCGCCACGACTTGAATTCGCCCAAGACGGGCGTGGGCCTCTTCCGCGCCGAGGTCTACCTGCTGCACCTGCTGGGGGTCGACGTGACCCGGTTTGGACCGGCGGGCCTGATGACGACCCGCTATCTCGTGGATGCGATCCTGCCGATCATCATTCTGATCGTGGTCAGCCTGCTGACCGCGCCGACGGAGAAACAGCGCGTCGACCGTTTCTATGTCCGCCTGAAGACGCCGGTGGCGGCCACGCTCGAGCAGGACGCGCTCGACGTCCAGGCGAGCTACGCGAACCCGGCACGCTTCGACGACCGCAAGCTGTTCCCGCATTCCTCGTGGGAATTCACGAAGTGGGACCGCATGGACACGATGGGCTTCCTCGGCTGCTGCGGGCTCGTTGGATTCATCCTGATCTTCTTCAAGTTCGTTCTGGTGGTCGGTGGCTAGCGCGGGCGGCAATGATTATTTACACGGCGCGCCGCAAATCCATGCGGCAGGCTTGCCGGTAGTGCGACCGCACGGCTAGTTTGCTCTCATGAATGTCCGTCCCGTTCTGCTCCTTTGCGGTTTGCTGATGCTGGGAGGATCGACTGGGATGACGGCTGAGGAAGCCGCCCCGGAGTCGTCGGTACCGCCGTCCGAGACCGTCCGCCGTTGGCGGGCCAGTCCGGCCGCCCAGGATTTTCGGGAGTCGAAGCAGGACTTCCTGCGGAAGGTTGGGGCGAACCCGGAGTTTGGCTTCGTGCTCAAGGCGATCAATTCGCCGATGGTATTTGTTCCGCCGGGCAAGTTCGTGATGGGTGACGAGGCTGGCGAGGATGACGAGCGCCCGGAAACGGAGGTCACCATTTCGCAAGGCTTCTGGCTCGGCCGCTACGAGATCACCCAGGAAGAGTGGGTGTCCGTCATGAATCTCCGCCCGATGCGCTACAAAGGCGGGACTTTTCCGGTCGATTTCATCTCGTGGAAAGCAGCCCAGGATTTCTGCCAGCGGCTCACGGTGCGTGAGCAGGCGGCGGGCCGATTGCCGCGCGGCTACGCCTACCGCCTGCCGACGGAGGCCGAGTGGGAGTATGCCTGCCGTCTGGGCACGGAACAGGGCGCCCCCGGGGTGCAGCCGGAAACGGGCTGGTATGCGGTGAACGGCCGGAAGATGAGCCACCCGGTCGGCGAGAAACTCCCGAACGCGCTCGGACTCTACGATGTCTTGGGCAACGTTTCGGAGTGGTGTCAGGACTGGTTCGGAAAATACCCGGGCGGTCGGGTGTCCGACTACCGCGGGCCGATCAACGGCGAATTCCGGGTAGCGCGCGGAGGCAACTCGTTCGACATCGCCTATGGCTGCCGTCCGACCTACCGCACCGGGGCGGAGCCGAACGTGCGCACCCTCGGCATCGGCATGCGGCTCGCGCTTGCACCGGAGCTGATCCGGTGAGGCGTCTCGGATGCAGCCTGTGGCTGCGCGGTTGAAGGTTGAAAGCTGAGGGTTGAAAGGTCGCTGGCCTTTCAACGTTCAACCGGCTGCTCTTACCTGCGCGTCCTCAGTCTTTCGCCTGCTCGATCGCCACGACGTGGCCGTCGTGAAACACGATGCGCATGTCCTCCTGCGTGAACTCGCGGTACATATCCGAGTAGACCGGGTCGAGGTAGACGTAGCGGGCGCCGGTCCGCGGATTGTGCACGACGACCGGCTCGTAGCCCACCAGGCCGGTCCCGGCGAACTCATGATAGGTGGTCAGGTAGCTCCAGACCTCGGTCTTGCCCTTGGGCGTCTGCCGCCCGTGCTTTTCGTCGGGCGCCCCGAGGGCGATGTAGACCATGTCCGGCGTGTACCCCAGCTCGATCACGCCGCGCTGGAGCTTCGCCTGGGTGGCGGCGTCGAGACCGGCAAAGACGGGGGCCTTTTCCTTGATCCGGCTGTTGATCGTGCTGCAGCCGGCGAGCAGCCCGGCGACGACGCCGAGGACAACGAGCAGCGGGAGTTTCATGGCGGTGACGCAGGTTGCGGCGGGTTTTCCGGTCTGGCAAGGTAGCGGGGGCCGGCCCAATCTTTGGACATGATCCATCCGGGTTTGGTTTCCGTGACTTTTCGGGCCCTGACGCCCGCCCAGATCGTGGCCCTCGTCCGTCAGGCCGGGCTGCGCGGCATCGAGTGGGGCGGCGACATCCATGTGCCGCACGGCAACCTCGCCCGGGCGCGGGAAGTGAGGGAAATGACCCAGGAGGCCGGCCTGTCGGTCGCGGCCTACGGGAGCTACTATCGGGCGGCCCAAAGCGAGGCCGACGGCCTGGCGTTCGAGCATGTGCTGGCCACGGCGGTTGAGCTGGGAGCACCGACGATCCGGGTCTGGGCGGGCGGCGTCGGCTCGGCGTCGGCGGATGCGGCCCAGCGGGCTCGGGTGGCCGATGACCTGCGCCGGATCGCCGCGCTCGCCGAGGCGGCCCGATTGACCGTCGCCCTGGAGTTCCACGGCGGCACACTCACCGACACGGCGGAGTCGACCCGCCGGCTCCTCGACGCCGCCAATCATCCGCACCTCTTCACCTATTGGCAGCCGCCGCTCGACCGCGACACGGCCGACTGCATGGCGGACCTGCGCAGCCTGCTGCCGCGCGTGACTCACCTCCACGTCTACCATTGGAAACCGTCGCCAATGGAGCGCTTGCCGCTCGCCGACGGCGCGGCGCGCTGGCGCGATTTCATCGGGATCGCGGCCGGGGTGGCGGTCGATCGCTACGCGATGCTCGAGTTCGTGGAGCGCGACGAGCCGGAGTGTTTCCTCCGCGACGCGGCCACGCTCAAGGCTCTGCTGTCCCCGGCACGCTGAGCAGGGTGTTCGACCGATTCGGGGCTAGTGGTTAGCCGCGAAGGGCACGAAGACAGACGTGGGCAGGGCCCGGTTTGGCCGGCCGCTCAGGAGGTGGTGCCGACAGCGGCGCGCACCAGAGCCCGGGCGAGCGGCGGAACCTCGCCGCGCAGGGCGGCGCGTTCTGACTGGAACAGCGTGCCGATGAAAAACGGATGGTTCGCCGGAGCCAGTTCCGCCGCGCGCACGTCGCCTGCCTCGTCGTGGGAGGTGAAGCGGAGACCCGCCTCCTCGAGCTGAGCCCGGTACGCGGGATTCAGGCCGTAATTGCAGTGGTAGCCCTCGACGGCGGAATCGCGGCCGTAGATCGACCGCAGGGCCGAACCCGCCGCGAAATGCACCGCGCCGGTCTTTTCCACGAGCGAGCAGCTCAGTGGCGCCACCACGAGTTCCGCGCCGCTCGGGTTGGTCTCGGCGTGGTCCGCACTCCGGATCCCGGCACACGCGCGGGCAAACTCGATCAGCATGTGCTGGAATCCCCCGCAGCTGCCGAGGATCGGCCGGCGCGACTCCCGGACCCAGCGGATGGCGCCGAGCGCTCCGTCCATGTTGGCGTAAGGGCTGGCCGGCACGACCCACAGGGCGGCGATCTCGGCGAGTTGGCGGGCCGGGTCGCGGAGCGCGGCGGTCGGGTACCAGCGCCACTGCACCATCACGCGCTCCGCGTCCGCCGCCAAGGCCAGCGCGATCGGAATGGCCCGGTGGGCCGTCACGGTCGGCGACGGATCCCCGATCAGCGCGAGGGTGGGCACGCGGTTCATGACACGATCATGCGGGTTTCTTCGCGGTGCGGCTGCGCTGCACGGTGATGATCGCGACAGCGGCGATGATGATGGCCGACGCGACGAGGGTGCGCGGCGTGACCGGCTCGCCGAGGATCAGCCAGCCGAGAAAGACCGCCACGACCGGGTTGACGTACGCGTAGGTCGAGACCCGCGCGGGCGTGCTGTGCTTGAGGAGGTAGACGTAGGCCGGAAACGCGATGAGCGAACCGGCGCAGACCAGATAGGACCACGCGCCCACGGAACGAAGCGTCAGCATCTCGGCGTGGAAGCCCGCGGCTTCTCCCCGCGCGATCCCGATTACAAACATCATCAAGCCGCCGAGCAGCATCTGGAGCGTGGCAGCGGTCATAGGCTCCGCCGGGTTCTTGGCGTAGCGCGAGTAGAGCGACCCGACGGACCACGAGAGGCAGGCGACCATCAGGCCGGCACAACGCCACAGGTCGAGGCCAACGCCGGGCGAGATGCCGCCGCCGATGAGCAGCACCAACCCACCGAAGCCTAGCGCCAAGCCCAGCAAGGTCGGCCAGGTCGGACGCGCGCCGCTCGGGAGCATCCAGTCGGTGAGCACCATGAACAGGGGGCTCACGGAGATGATCAGGGTCGTGATGCCCGACGGGATGGTTTGCTCGGCCCACACCACGAGACCGTTGCCTCCGACCAGCAGCAGGGCGCCAACGATGGCGTTGTCCCAGACTTGGCGAGACGTGACGCGTCCCCGGCCCCGGTAGGTCAGCCACGCGTAGGCGAGGGAACCCGCCACGAGGAAACGGGCGCCGGCCATCAGGAACGGCGGCAGCGTCTCCACCGCCACGCGGATGGCGAGGTAGGTGCTGCCCCAGATCAGATAGATCGCGGCAAACGCGAGCACGATGGCTGTGCGGGAAGTGGCGGGAGAAGCGGACACGTCGGAAGAAAGGAGAAGGCCAGAATCGTCGCGGATCGTCAAAGCGCCGGTGATGGCCAGCGTGAGTGAAGCCGAGGCAGACAGGGCCAGATTTGCGGTCCGGTGAAGGGACTCCACTCCCTATCGACCGCAAACAAAATGCGGCGAATTGCCGGCGTTCAGGGATTCACCTCCAGCGTCGTGGCGCCGACCGCGACCGCACCTAGCCCGACTTCGGACAACCCGTGATATCGGATTGCGCGCGGCCGCGGGCTAGGGTCACTTCACCACCATGGAGACCGCCGCGGAAACGTTTGGCAAAATCATCGGCCAGATTCTGGAACGGTATTTCTGGCAGAACACCCGGCCCTTGCCGCCGACGGATGAGATCTCGGCGATGGGTGCGCGGCTTTGGAGCCTGATCCAGGACCGCGGACTGCCGCCGCCGCTGCATCCCGCCGACCGCGGGACCCCGGGCGAGATGTCGGACGAGGAGCTCGATCCGCTCGTCAACCGGGTCCTTGGCAACTCACCCGCGGTGTGGCGTGACGAGTTTGCCGCGCCCGTGCGTCAGCTGGTGAAAGCGTGTTTTTACCCGGAATTCAAAACCTGCCGCGACTCCTTCCGCGAGCGGGCGCCCGACGGCAGCTTTCGTCGCCAGGAATTGAAGCGCTGCCTCACGCGGGTGAGCGGCACGCACTGCGTCGATTGCCCTCATTGGGTCGCGCTTACGACGGAACAGCACAACCGATATCTTGCAAAGGAATGGCGTCCTGAAGGGGTGCAGGAGTTCCTCAGTCACCGTGGGGTGTTTCTGCCGGAGGACTTCCGGGCCTTGCGGTTGTTTCTGCACGAAATCAAACGAACCGGTGTATAGACTTGAAACCGGCAGGCGCGGGCTTTGAGTGGAGCTCCCGTGGCTACGAGAGTCGTTATCATCGAAGACGAGCCGGTCTTCCGCCATATGATGAGCATGGCGTTGAATCGGATGCGTGGTCTGGTGGTTGCCGGTGAATTTGCCGATGGCAAATCCGGCCTGGATTACTGCCTGAAGGAGAAGCCCGCGCTCTTGGTCGTGGACCTCTTCCTCCCTGGCATGCACGGGCTCGAGGTGATCCGTGAAGTCCGGGCCAAGGTGCCGACGACGCGTATTCTCGTGCTGACGGGCCACCCGGATGCGGAACTGCCGGCCCGGCTGATGACGCTCGGCGTGCACGGGTTTGTCGATAAGACCGAGCCGATCAATTACGTGATGCAGGCGGTTGAGGTGGTGCTCGGCGGCGGAATGTTCTTCGCCACCAATGTGCCGCCGAAGTTCTCGGCGACGGAAGCAGCCGTCGCGGGCAACCTGCCGCCGACGCCGCAGAAGTCCGGCCTGCCGCTGACCGTGCCGTCGGTCGAGGCTGTGAAGATGCTCTCGAGCCGCGAAATCGAGGTGGTCCAGCTGGTGGCCGCCGGACTTTCTTCCAAGGAGATCGCCGCGCGTCTCGACCTGAGTGTGCGCACGGTCGAAAAGCACCGGGCGAACATCATGGAGAAGATCGGCGTGCGCGAGGTCGCGAGCCTCGTCCGCTGGTGCATCCAGGCCGGGCTCGTGAAGAGCTGACCGGCGTCGCCGGTCCGGGCCGCGGAAATTCGCCGCCGCAACTGCGGACGGTGACCGTTACTGCTTCGCGTAGGCGCGCAGGCTCACGGCCACGCGCTCGAACTCGCCCACTGTCGACTCAATGTCGGCCGCCGTGACTTCGCCGTCCGGTTGCGACAGCCGGGCCTCCAGCGCGGCCATGCGTTTCGACAGGCCGTCGGCTCCCACGATGTGCGAGCTGCTCTTGAGGCTGTGGGCCGCCCGGCGGCGCTGCTCCCGGTCGCCGGAGCTCAGGTCGTTCAGCACATTCGGGAAATTGTTGAGGAAGATGTCCACCAGCTCCCGAGCTGACTCATCGCCTAGCGACGAACTGAGTTCGGCGATGGCATCATTGGGAGGAGGAACGCTGCTCATTGACGGGAAGGGTAGGTCACCGGGGAGTGGTACTGCAACCTGACAATATTCCAGCGAAGTTCCAGCCGGATTGAGCCGTCGCTTGACGGTGGGGTCAGGCGTACCGGGCGAGCCGTTCGCCGGTCAGGCGGCAGATCGTCCAGTCCAGCTTCCGCTCCGCGCCGAGCGATTCGTAAAACTCAATCGCCGGCTGGTTCCAGTCGAGGACTGCCCATTCCATCCGGCCGCAACCCCGGTCGTTGGCGAGCTTTGCCAGATGGAGCAGGAGGGCCTTGCCCAGTCCGTGGCCCCGGTGCTCCGGTCTTACAAACAGATCCTCGAGGTAGATCCCAGGCTTGGCCAGGAACGTGGAGTAATTCGTAAAAAACACCGCGAATCCCGCCGGGGTCCCGATGTCCGTGAACGCCAGGATGCACTCCGCCGCCGGGCGCGGGCCAAACAGGGTGGCATGCAGCTTCTCCTCGGTCGCCTCGACCTCGTGCAGGAGGCGCTCATACGACGCAAGGTCGCGAATGAACTCGAGGATGAGCGGGACGTCGGCAGCGGTGGCGGCGCGGATTTTGGGCATGACGCGTTTGTGGTCCGGGTGGAGGGAAAGTCGAAGATGGAATGCCGAAGCCAATCGCTGGCGAGAGTTACAGTCGATTGGGTTTTGACGATCGAGCCGGCTTCCGGTGTGATCGCTAACGCATTAGTAAGTGCCAGCGTTAGGCAACTAGCACCGAGATGGCTTTGCCCCTCGACAAACCTCGGCTCCAGCGATTGGAGTGTCCCGTTTTCTGCGCTGTGTGATGCCCGTGTCCTTGTCCATGCTTCCCAGTCCACTGGTCCAGCTGGCGATGAATCCCTGGTGGCCGGCGGGGATTGTCGCGGTGGTGGCGGCGATCACGTGCGGGCTGCTCTGGACGAGGCGCCAGGCGGAGACCGCCAAGGCGGTCGATCTCTACCGGTTCCTCTTTGAGAACGCGCTGGAGGGCATCTACGAGAATCCCATCGGCGGCGGGTTTCGCACGGTCAACCCGGCGATGGTCCGGATCCTCGGGTACGAGAGTGCCGAGGCGCTGCTGAAGATCACTCCCGAGCAGGTCGAGCAGATCTATGTCGAGCCGGGCCGCCGAGCCGACTTTCTGGGGCTGGTCTCCCGGAGCGACATCGTGACGGGATTCGAGTCGGAGATTCGCCGGCCGGACGGCAGCACGCGCTGGATCTCGGAAAATGTGCGGGTGGTCCGCGACGCCGCCGGGCGGGTCGCGGCGATCCAGGGGTTCGTGACGGACATCACCGACCGCCGGCTGGCCGAGGCGGCCCTGCGCGAGAGCGAGGAGCGCTACCGCGGGCTGTACCTGGCTAATCCCTATCCGATGTGGATCTACGACCGGGAGACCATGCGGATCATCTCGGTAAACGATGCCGCCATCGCGGTCTATGGTTACACGCGCGCCGAGTTCGAGCAGATGACCCTCTCGGACCTGCGGCCGGAGCGGGAGTGGGAGCACATGCGGAGCGCGGTGCGCTCGATGCAGGCGGGCCCGAACCAGATGGGCGTGTTCACGCACCGCTGCAAGGACGGCCGCGAGCTGCAGGTCGAGGTCACGACGCTGGTCTTCACCTTCCACGGCCGCGAGCAGGTGCTCAGCATCGGCAACGATCTCACGGAGCGCGAGCAGACCCGCGCCGCCCTGCACGACAGCGAATTCCGGTACCAGCTCCTGTTCGAGAACTCGCCGCTGGCGCTGGTCGAGTTCAACTACCGCTCCACCGTCGAGTGGATGGACGGCCTCCGCACGTCCGGTGTGCCGGATCTCGCGACCTGGGCCGACGAGCATCCCCAGGAGTTTGCCGCCGCCATGCGGCGGGTGCCGCTCATCGGCATCAACCGCGCCGCCCTCCGGATGCTCAAGGCTTCCAACAGCGAGGAGGCCTCCGCCCACCAGGAGCTCATCATGACCGATTCCTCTTGGGCCCTGCGCCGGCAGACGTTGCTGGCCATCTGGTCCGGGCGCAACGAATCCGAGGGCGACATGACCGTGCGGACCATCGATGGCAGCGAGCTGCACGTGCACAGCCACTGGTGGGTGCCCACCCTAAACGACCGCGCCCACTTCGAGCGCACGCCGGCCATCATTGTCGACCTCACTGCCACCAAGGCCGCCGAGCGCGCGCTGGCCGAGGAACGCGAACGCCTCGCCGTCACCCTGCGCGCCATGGCCGAGGGCGTCATCACGACCGACCGCGAGGGCCGCGTCGTGTTCATCAACCAGGCCGCCATCAAGCTCACGGGCTGGACCGCGTCCGCCGCGTCCGGCCGCCCCATCACCGAGATCTGCGTGATGCGCCACGCCCGCACCGACGTCCCGGTGCCTACGCCGGTCGCTGCCGCGATCGGCGGCGGCGGCGTGATCGACCTGCCGCCGCAGACCCAGGTGCTGCGCCGGGTCGGCGGGCGGAGCCTGGTGGAGGGCTGCTGTGCGCCGATGCTCGACGCCACGGGCCGCGGCACCGGCGCCGTGCTCGTGCTGCGCGACGTGACTGAGCGCTCGCGCATGGAGTCCGAGCTGGAGCGCGCGTCGAAGCTCGAGTCGGTCGGCATCCTCGCCGGCGGCATCGCCCACGATTTCAACAACATCCTCGCGGTGGTCATGGGCAACCTGACCCTCGCGCAGCTCGACCCGTCGACCGAGAACACGCCGGTCGCGAAGTGGCTGCAGGAGGCCGAGCGCGCCACGCTGCGCGCCCGCGACCTCACCCAGCAGCTCCTGACCTTTGCCAAGGGTGGCGACCCGGTCCGCACCGCGGTGCGGCTCCCCGAGGTCGTGCGCGAGGCCACCGAGTTCTCGCTGCACGGCTCGGCGGTCCGGGCGGAATTCAGCACCGGCGCCAACCTCTGGGCGGCGGATGTCGACCGCAGCCAGATCGGCCAAGTGGTGCAGAACCTCGTGATCAACGCCATGCAGGCGATGAAGAACGGGGGCATCATCCGGGTCTCGCTGCGCAACGTCGAGCTGGAGGCCGACGGCCCGGTCCCGCTGCCCGCGGGCCGCTACCTCGAGCTGAGCATCGCCGACACCGGCGGCGGCATCTCGCCGGAGCATCTCGCCCGGATCTTCGAGCCGTATTTCACGACGAAGGAGCAGGGCAGCGGCCTCGGCCTCGCCACGGTCTACTCGATCATCCGCAAACACCAGGGCCACGTCGCCGTCGAGTCCGAGGTCGGCAAGGGCACCACGTTCCGCATCTGGCTGCCCGCCGCCAAGGAGGCCCCGCCCGCGCCGCCGGTCGGCAAGTCCGCGATGGAGCCGATGACCGGCAAGGTGCTCTTCATGGACGACGAGGACCCCATCCGCACGATGGTGGACGTGCTGCTTTCCCGCCTCGGGCTGCAGGTGACGACGGTGCCGGACGGCTCCGACCTGCTCCGCGAATACCAGGCGGCCCGCGCCGCCGGCCAGCCCTACGACCTCGTCATCATGGACCTCACCGTGCCGGGCGGCATGGGGGGCAAGGAGGCGATGCAGGAGCTGCGCAAGATCGAGCCCGAGGTCCGCGCGATCGTCTCAAGCGGCTATTCCGGCGACCCGGTGCTCGCGAATTTCCGCGCGCACGGCTTCTGCGGCATCGTGCCAAAGCCCTACCGCCTCTCCGACCTCGCCAACGCCGTCCGCAACGCGCTGAAGAAATAGGCCGCAGCCGAAGGCTGCGGGTCGAAAGTCACAGGTCGAAAGTCGAAGGACTGGGATGTGGTCGCGGCTGAGCCGCGACGGCTGATCGCGACATTCGACGTGAGACCTTTGACTTCGACCGGCCTGAAGCCATCCGGCTTCAGGCTTTGCCCCACTTCCGCAGCAGATCGAGCGAGCGGCGGACGGACTCGAGCGGGACGTGGTTGTACTGCTCGACTTCCACGACGTACCACTCGACCGCGCCGACAGCCTCGAGGGCAGCGAAGACCGACGGGAAATTCACCGGGCCGGTGCCGATCTCCTTCTCGTCCTTGAGGTGAACCGTGCGGATGCGGCGGCCCTGCTCGTGGATGAAGGTCGCCGGATCCTTGCCGCCAACGTGGACCCAGTAGACGTCGGCCTGGCAGCCGAGGTCGCGCGGCGAGGCCGCGTCGAGCATCCAGTCGAACACCCGCCGGCCGTCCACGACGGCCATCTCGGAGGCGTGATTGTGGAAGGCGAACTGGATCCCGTGCGCCCGGAAGGTCGCGCCGATCGCGCCCAGCTCCTCGCCGATGCGCGAGCAGGCGGCGCCGGAGTGGTAGTGCGTGTGAGGCCAGCCCGGGCAGATCACGTGCTTGGTCTCGAGCAGCAGCGCGTCGTCGACGTAGCGGTTGAGGTCGGTGCGGAGCTGGCCGATGCCCGCGTGCATGCCGGCGACCTTCAGGCCGGCGGCGTCGAGCGCGGCCTTGGCGCCGCGGGCGTCCGTGTTGCCGAAGCCGGCGGTTTCCACGCCGGCGTAGCCCATGGCGCCGACGGCGCCGACGGTGGCGGCGAAATCGCGCGCGGTGTCCTCGCGGACAGACCAGAGTTGCAGGGCGACGGGGATCTTCTTGCTCATGTGGGGAAGGATGGGGCCTTCAGCCACGCTCACCCGCGGTTCGAAGTCAACGTGTCCGCGTCCGCGGCGGGTCGGCGCGGAGCCGGTGTTTCACCGCCAAGGCCGCTAAGCTCGCGAAGATCGGGCTTCGTGTTCTTCGCGACCAGACCGGGCCGATGTGGCCGCTCGGAGCGCCGGCTCGGGAGGGGCTAGTGGCCGCCGTCGAGGTCGCCGGGCTTCAGCATCGACGCGAAGAGAGCCTTGTTGGTGGCCTTCATGTACGCCTCGCGGGCCTCGATGGTGCCGTCCTGGACGCGGGCCATGAGGCTGTTGTCCATCGTGACCATGCCCTCGTTGCCGCCGCTCTCGATGATGGAGCGGATGTTCGAAATCTGGCCGCTGCGGATCGTGTTGGGCAGGGCCTCGTGGGCGAGGAGGATCTCGTGGACGGCGCAGCGGCCCTTCGGCACGCGCTTGCAGAGGAGCTGGGCGACGACGCCGGCGAGGCAGCTCGAGAGCATGACGCGCACCTGGTTCTGCTCCTCGGCGGGGAAGGTGTTGATGATGCGGTCGACGGTCTTCGGGGCGTTGTTCGTGTGGAGCGTGCCGAAGACCAGCATGCCCATCGAGGCGCACCCGAGCGCGAGCTTGATCGTCTCCATTTCCCGCATTTCACCCAGCAGCACGATGTCGGGGTCGTGCCGCATCGCGCCCTTGAGCGCCGCGGCGAACGACTCGGTGTGCTCGCCGACCTCGCGGTGCACGATCGTCGATTTCTTGGCCTGGTGCACAAACTCGATCGGATCCTCGATCGTGATGATGTGCCGCGGGAAGTTCGAGTTGATGTAGTCGATCATCGCCGCGAGCGTGGTCGACTTGCCGGAGCCGGTGGGGCCGGTCACGACCACGAGGCCCTCCGTGCGGTGGCAGAGCTTCTTCAGCGCCTCGGGGAGCTTGAGGTCATCGAACGAGAGGATCTTGGCGGGAATCTGGCGGAAGACGGCGGCCTGGCCCCAGTGGTTGTACAGGTAGTTGCCGCGAAACCGGGCGAAGCCGGGGATCTCGTGCGCGAGGTCGAGGTCCTTGCGCTCAAGGTAGTCGTGCCAGCGGCGCTCGGGGACGATCTCCTTCAGCAGCGCCGCCATGCCCGCGGCGTCCATGGCCTTCGGCCCGATGGGCTGGAGCGTGCCGGAGATGCGGGCCTTGGGCGGGAGCCCGACGGTAAGGTGGAGGTCCGAGCCGCCCTTCTCGAGCATCGAGCGGAGGAGTTGGTCGATGGCGGCCATGGTCAGGTGATCTTCGCGCGCAGCACGCGGTTGCTGATGTTCGCCAGCGCCGTCTCCGCCGAGATCTCGCGCTGCTGCCACAGGCCGAAGACGACATTGTCCATGAGACACATGCCCTCGCGCACGCCGGTCTCCATGGTGTTGCGCAGTCCCTGCGACTTGCCCTCGCGGATGAGGTTCTGGATGGCGGTGTTCGCGACGAGGATCTCGCACGCCAGCGTGACCTTGCCGTCGGTCGAGGGCAGCAGGCGCTGGCAGACGATGCCGCGGAGGCTCTCCGCGACGCTCGCGCGGATCTGCGTCTGCTGCGACGGCGCGAACACGTCGAGCAGACGGTTGAGGGTCGTGGCCGCGTCGCTCGTGTGCATCGTGCCGATCACAAGGTGCCCCGTCTCCGAGGCCGTGATCGCCATCTCGATGGTCTCGAGGTCGCGCAGTTCGCCGATCACGATGACGTCGGGGTCCTCGCGCAGCGCGCCCTTGAGCGCGGTGAAGAACGACTTGGTGTGCTGGCCGACCTCGCGCTGCGTGACGTTGCAGCCCTTGGCCGGCTGGACGACCTCGATGGGATCCTCGACCGTGATGATGTGGTCGGTGCGGGTCTCATTGAGGTAGGCGACCATCGACGCGAGGGTGGTGGTCTTGCCCGAGCCGACGGGGCCCGTGATGAGGATCAGGCCGTTGTGGTACGAGAGGAGCTTCTTGAGGGTGTCGAGGTGTCCGGAGTAGCCGAGCTGCTCGAGGGTGCGCACCTGGTCCGGCACCATGCGGTAGGATCCGGCCGCACCGCCCTTGTGAAACATGAGGTTCACGCGGTAGCGGTCGGCCCGGCTCAGCGCGAGGGCGTAGTCGTAGTCTTTCCGCTGGAGGAAAATCTCCCGCTGGCCCTCCGACAGGAGCGCGGTGTTGAGGCGCAGGGCGTCCTCGGCGGTGAGGACATGGTCGGAGATGAACGCGAGCTGGCGATTCTTGCGGATGAAGGGCCGGGAGCCGGTCGAGAGGTGGAGATCGCTGGCCCCGTATCGCGCAGTCGCGCGGAGAAGCTCCCGCAGGCCCTCGGCCAGGGCGTCGTCGGCCATCTTTCCCGCCCCGGCGAAATCGAACTGCGGCGCCGCCGGGGCGGCCGCCCGGACCGGGAACGGGGCGCTCGAGGCATCATCCTCGAAGGGATCGCTGGCCGGCGGACCCGACTGGGCCTTGCTCATGGCCACGCCCGCCAGGCGTTCCAGCGCGGCGATGTCGTCGACCACGGCGTCGTCGATCAGCTGCTGGGCAAAGTCGCCGATCCCGGCCCCGTCGCCCAGCTTCGCGCGGATCGCGAGGCACTGTGAGCGGTGGAACATGCCTTGATCGGTGCCGAGGCGGACTAGCCAGAGGACGTCAGGATTCATGCAGGGTGCTTTCCGGTGACCGAGACGTTGGGCCGCTGAACCGTCCGGCGCAATTGCGGAGTACGGAAATCGCTGATGGGCGAGGGGCTGGGTGAATACTTCGGGATATTCTGCGGTCCGAGGGAAACTGCTTTACCGAACTGCGGTCCATGGCGTCTAATCCCTCCACTCCCATGAAACCCAATCGTGCTCCCCGTCTTGGTGCGTTCCTCGCGCTTGTCCTCGCCCTCTCGTCCTTGGCGTTCACCTCGGGGTGCATCGCTGTGGCCGCCGGCGCCGGGGCCGGCGCAGTCGCGTACATCCGCGGCGACCTCAACGCCACCCTCGATTCCTCGTTCGACCACGTGTACAAGGCCTCGCAGCGTGCCGTCCAGCAGCTCGAGTTCGCCAAGATCAGCGACAACAAGGACGCCCTCCTCGGCAGGATCGTGGTGCGCAACGCCGCCGACAAGAAGATCGAGATCAAGGTCGAGCGCGTGGGGGACAATCTCAGCAAGGTCAGCATCCGCGTCGGCACGTTCGGCGACGAGACGCTCTCCCTCGCCATCCTCGACAAGATCAAGGCGAACCTCTGAGGCGCTTTGGGGAGTTGAAGGTTGAAGGTCGTCGGTTGAAAGCCGGA
Organism: uncultured Opitutaceae bacterium; assembly: GCA_964471615.1. GTDB lineage: Bacteria > Verrucomicrobiota > Verrucomicrobiia > Opitutales > Opitutaceae > Opi-474. Next base: position 804 of record CAYYGV010000045.1, on the reverse strand, counting down.
GGGGCGTCTCCCTTCGGCGTCGGATCCCGACGTTCCGCACGATCCCTTTCGTAGAGAAGTCTCTGCGCCTCCGGGCTTTCAACCTTCAACCCTCAACTTTCAACCAGGCCCAACGGGCCCAACGTCCCCGAACTGGGGGGTTGCAAACCCGTCGGTTTCCGAGAGTCTGACCGCTCTCCTATCCGACAATGCTGAAGAAAATCCTGTCGAAGCTGCGCCAGACGATCGCGCCTTCGCGTCCGACCCACGCCGCACCGGCGGCGAAACCCGCTTCTTCCCCCAAGTCCCATTCCTCGCACCATCCGCGCTCCGAGCGCGGCACGGGCGGCAAGCCGCACGGCGGCGGCCACGGGGGTTCGCACGGCGGCCATGAATCCCGTCCCCGCCGCGAGGACCGCGGCCACGGTTCCGCCCACGGCTCGTCCACCTCGCACGGTGGCGGCCATGGCTCCGGCCGCGGGCATTCCTCCCACGGTTCCCGCGACGGCGGCCGCGCCGGACGCGGGCCCAAGCGCGAGCATGTTCGCCCGCGCGTGGACGAGTCTTTCGAGCACCCGCGCACCGCCGAGATCAAGCCGGCGACCCCGGTGGATGTCCCGAAGATGGACACCGAGTTCTCCAAGCTCGGCCTTTCCGACGCCCTCGCGTTTGCCGTGCAGGAGATGGGCTACGTCACGCCGACGCCCATCCAGGCCCAGGCCATCCCGGTGGTCCTGCGGGGCGGCGATGTCATCGGCTCCGCCCAGACGGGCACGGGCAAGACCGCCGCGTTTGCGCTGCCGATCATCCAGCGCCTCGGCACGC
>CAYYGV010000044.1:0-27112 GCA_964471615.1 uncultured Opitutaceae bacterium | reverse complement strand
GAGGACTTCAGCGTCGTCGCGAGCCTCCAGCAGGAAGAGTAAGCCTGCGCGCCACGCAAACTTGCAAGGAACTGTAATATGTTCCTTGCAAGCGTCTTGCGGCGTTTTTGAGTTGAATTGCGCACGCGCCCGAGCTGACTCGGGCGCGTGTTTTTTCTGTCCCACGCCCATCGCGGCCGGAGCAGGCGCCGCTCCGAGGGCTTCACGCTGATCGAACTGCTCACCGTCATCGCCATCCTCGCCGTACTCGCGTCAATCCTGCTGCCGAGCCTCGGCAGCGCGCAGGTCGCGGCCAGGCGGGCGGAGACCAAGGTGCGCTTCGCGGCGTGGGCGGCCGCGATGGAGGCGTTTCGGCAGGAATACGGGGTCTATCCGAAGATCGACGACGGCCACGGTCGGCTCGACGCGACCCAGTTTGCCGCGGCGCTCACCGGCCGGGCCTTGAACGGCGACGAGATCACCGACGACACGCGCCTCGCGGGCAACCTCCACCGGACGCGATTTCACACGCTGGGTGAGCGCGAACTCGACGAAACGCACACGGCGCTAGTGGACGGATTCGGCAGTTCCGACATCGCGGTGCTGATTGACAGCGACGGAGACGGTCGGATCACGGCGGGCGACGGGGTGATTCACAGTGTGGCCGCCGCGAATCGTCAGACCACGTTTCAACCTGCCCCCGAGGACTTCGATCCCGTGAAGGGTGTGCGCGCCGGCGTGATCTTCTACTCGGCGGGGCGGGGCGAGACAGACACGGACCTGGTGTTGAGCTGGAAATGACCCGCTCTAGACCGCTGGGGGCCTTCACGCTGATGGAACTGGTCGTCGTCCTCGGATTGATGGCGGTGCTGGCGGCCATGGCGGGTCTGATGGCGGGACCGAGGGAATCGGACGATGGCGTCCGGATCGCGCAGCCCCTGGCGACGGCGTGGCTCGACCGAGCCCGGGCTGAATCGGAATCAAGGGGACAACGCGTCTCATTGGTGGTGAATGTCGATCCCGAGTCGGCCGGTTTTCTCCGCACCTGCTGGTTGGCCCGGGAACGCGACGGCGAGGCAGAGCACTGGGACAGTCTGGATGCGGGGCAGAGCCTGCCGGACGGCGTGCGGATTGTGCCCGGAGGCGGAGTTTCAGGCTGCCACTGGGCCGACGGCGCCGAGATCGCGGCCGTCGATGGAACCGCGCTGCTGATGTTGCCCGCAGGAGCGTTCAGCGATTCCGATGCGACGGGAGGAAGTCACTTCGCTCGCGTGGCCTTTGCCTATGCGGATGGTCGGCCCGATTCGCCGGTCGATTCCGCGGGCGTCGTAATCGGCGGCGCGGTCGCGAATTCGCAGGGACTCCAGTTCCGGCATCCCCATGCGACGGTTCGCCTCTGGGTGAGCCGGTATGGGGTGACGGTTCCAGTTGCTGGCACGCTGGCCCCGAATCCGTCATGACCGACCGGCGCTCTGTCGCAGACATTGGCTTCGGCCTAAACTCGGGCCTGAGCCTGCTCGAGGTGTTGGTCGCCATGGCGCTACTGGCGGTCGGAGGCACCGCGATTATCGGCGTCCTCGCCAGCGTTGGATCGGCCCGCTCGACGCGGGAAATGCGCGCGACCGCTGCGCACCTGGACGTTCCGCTGGTGCGCGAGCTGGGCCGCCTGCGAGATGCGACTGAAGCGGGTCCGGGCCCGGATGGCTTGAACGCATTGGCGGAGATGATCCCGGCAGGCGGACAACCGCCCTTGCGCATGGTCGGCTCGCGCGACGGCCTGCGCGTGGTGCGCGAGAGCGACGCCGGAGATTCAATCGTGGGTGTGCCGAGCGGGGAACGCCTGTTCTTGCTCGAGGTGCGGCAGGTGGAGGGCCCGATGGGTTTTGCTCCCGGTAACGGTGTGCTCGTCGTCGCCGCCTTGGTGCGTTGGCCGTACCGGGAGGTCAGTCCGTCCGGCGGCGCGCTGACGCTGGTTGTCGCGATCGGCGTGTGACGCTTGGTCTTCCCATGCCGCGCCGAAGACCGCGAGGATTCACCCTGCTCGAGCTGCTGCTCGCTGCCTCCCTTACCGTGGTCCTGGTGGCTGCCGTGCTGATGATTGCGACTAGGGCGACGGATCTCTGGGATCGTTCTGCCGGTCGGGCTGAGGCGATCAACGCGGGCCAACGGATCCTGGATCAGGTCGCGCGTGATCTCCAATGTGCCGGTCCGATCAAGCCGTCCGACGTCTGGTTGACGGTCCGGCTGGGTGAACCGCTCGGAGAGCCTTCGATTCGACTCGGCGGCGAGACAGTCGGCGCGGATCGATTTGGGCCCGGAGCGCTGGTGCTGCGGATGGTGACGAGGAACGAGGTTCTCGGTTCGCCGGGCGAAACACCGCTTCCCGTCGTAGTGAGCTACCGCATCGCGCAACTCCCCATCGGGCCTGGTGGCACACCGCGCTCGGTGCTCTGCCGTGTTGAAACGAAGCCGGAGGACGCGTTCAAGGACGGCTTTGACCTGAGTGCTGCGCAGTACGCGGACGCCGACGAGCCGACGGAGCCTGCAGATGCCGGTGACCTCGCTTCGGTGCTCGAGTGGGTGATCGGAGCGGGAGTGGTCGACTTCGGCCTGCGGATTGTGGCCGGTCACCAGCTCGTCTTTCCGGTCGGGGCCGATGCACGCGAAATCTTGCTGGCAGGTCAGCGTCAGGGACCGTTGGAGGTCGAGCTGATGGTCAGGGTCTTGACGCTTCAGGGTGCAACCGCATTGGGCGTGCTCGCGCCGGGACGATCGGCCGCGGATTGGTGGCGGGTCGTTGAGTCCGGTTCGGTCGTGGTTACGCGGCGAGTGCTGATCGTCGGCGCTGGCGCATGAAGCGGCGTGGAGGAAACCTGGGGCCGGGCGGCGGCTTTGCCCTGCTGCTGGTGGTGCTGGTGCTCGGCTTCCTGATGATGCTCGCGATCACGCTCGGCCTCCTCGTGCGCCAGGAGAGCCAGACTGAGGCACTCGGCGAAGCTGACGCGTTGGCCCGGCGGCATGCCCTGGTGGCGATGCGCGCGGCGCTGGCCCAATTACAGCGCTACGCCGGCCGGGACGAACGGGCGACGGCAGCCGCGGGTGACGCCGTTGGACTCCAAGGCTCGCGATCGTGGACCGGAGTCTGGTCAACGACAGAAGCGGGAGGCGCCCCGCTGGTGTGGCTCGTGAGCGAAACGGCGGAAGAAACCCAAGCCAGTGTCGAGGTCATGAGTGACGCCGCCGAAGCCGGAGCGAACTCGGTGCGGGTGCCGACGCAGGCCATCGTCGTTGATGGAAGAGAGATGGGCGCCTGCGCCTGGTGGACTGGAGACGAAGGCCTGAAGGCCTCGCTAGCCACGGCGGGCGGGGCGGCACCGCTGGATGAAAACGGCACCATGTTGCTGGAGCCGCGTGATCCCGAAAACGCGCCGTGGCTGGGCCGCGTGGCTGACCTCGAGCAGCTTGCATTCCTGCCGACACGAGGTCCGGCGAGTGCATTGGAGCGCACCGCGCTCCGGGCAAGAGGAAGCGATTGGACGGCCTGTCACCGGATGGTGCTGTCGGACCCGGTGCGCGGAGGACTCAAGCGCGACCTCTCGACGCAACCCGGGGAGTTGGGGCGGGCGTTTTCTGCCTGGGCCGACCCCGGAACCTCGATGGAAGACCCGGCTCGTCCCGACACACCACGGATCTCGCCCGACTATGGAGTCGCCCCGCTGCGCCACCGATATCGCTTCGCGCCGCTGATTGAAGATCGCGGCGTGGCGCACGGGATCAGCCCGGTCATTTCGTATTTCCTCCTCTCGTTCAACGTGCGGACAGATCCGTCTGGCGGCGGCCCCAGCCGTCCGCTGGAAGCGCGGGCCCGCTGGCTGGTCTCGCTCTGGAATCCGTACACCAGCGCGCTCGTGCCGGAAGATCTTTTCCTCGAGGTGGCGCATTTGCCGGATGTGACCGTGGTGAACGACACGAACGGCGCGCAGGCTGGGCCGCTCGCGCTGGAGCACCTGTGGGGCACGCCGCTGCGCATTCAGCTGCCCTGGGTGCCGGATGGCCGTCCCGACCGCCAGTCGTGGTTTCCCGGCCGCGTCCATACGTGGGCGGCGAAGGAGAACTTGAACAAAGTCGAGCCAGCGCCCGCTAACGGCTTTGAGAGCGTCTTCTACACGCGCGCACTGACGACCGCATCGGGGCAGGGCGTGCAACGCGCACTGGCTGGCAGTGCCTGGCCACCAGGCGTGGCGTCCCATCTGGTGGGCGCGGCGGCTCAGCTTGAGCTTCGGCTTTACCGTCGCTCTGCCACCGGGGAGCCGGAGTTGCTGCGGACTTTTTCCAGTCCGGCGTTCGACGCCTTCATCACGCCGTCGGCGCCGTTGAGCGGAGGCACCTACCAGGTGACCTATGTGTTCAATTGGTCGGAGAGCACCGACACGTCGGGGAACCCGGACGCGTGGCTCACCACGGCCGGCCGGGATCCGCGCGAGCCGGTGGTGGGCGGCGAGGCTTTTGCGACCGCGTCCAGCGGGCCGCACCCGGAACTCTATCCGAATTACACGGCCATCTCGTTTCCGGATCATCTGCTCGACCGGGCGCTGCCGGCGAGCGCGAGCAGCACGACCGGCCAGTCGTACAACGAGGATGTCCCCGTGTTTGAACTTCCCCGGGCGCCGCTCCAATCGATCGGAGACCTGCAACACCTCGCCTTGCCGGGCGTTCGGCCTTTTGCGGTGGGCAACCCGTGGGGCGCCGCTGGTGGCTGGAACGAGCTCTTTGATCGTTACTGCACCTCGGGCTGGTCTGCCGCGGACTTGGACGATACCGAGACAAAGCTCCCTGCGCTGCGGATTCCCGGACAGGTGTGGATTGAGGGAGCTCCGGACGAACCGGCTGCGCAAGGGTCGGTCCTGACGGCGGCGCGGGACGGTTGGCTTGCCAGCAAGATACTCCAGGAAGGCGCCTTGAACGTGAACTCGACCAATCCCGCCGCCTGGGAGGCCTTTCTCCGCAGCACGCGGCTGAATGCGGATGGCCGCTTCGAATATGTTCCTTCGACCGTGGCAACTGGCACCGGGCCGGACGATCCGGGGAAAACCGACTTTGGCGACCAGGCCGTGTTCGGGCGGTTCAGGGACTCGGCGGCGGAGACGTATCGTGCGGATGCCGGCTATGCGGCCAGCAGTAACGCGCCGCCGTCGGCTCCCAATGTGGCGTCAAAGGCCAACACGCATCTCTACCGACGGGGCCTTCGCGCGTTAAGTGCCGAAGAGACCGGCGCGCTCGCGGAGTGCATCGCGGGACTGGTCCGCGACCGACTGACGCAGGACGGCCCCTTTCGGAGTTTGGCGGACTTTCTCGGGCCGGAGGCACGTTGGGGAGGGCAGAGTTTACTCGAGGCCGCGATCGCTCGCACCGAGACCGGCGGCGGCTTGAAGCTCAACGATCGCTCCCGGGTGCCCGAGTTCAGCTCCCAGACACTCTTGCCGAGCGACTTGATGAGCAGGCTGGGCAACGAGTGCACGATCCGCTCCGACACGTTTCGCATTCGCGCCTACGGCGACGCCCGCGTCAAGGGCAGCGCGAGCATCACTGCGCGGGCCTGGATCGAAGCAGTCGTGCAACGCCTGCCCGAATGGATGGATACCACGCAATCGCCCGAGATCCCAGTCTCCAGCCTCAACGCCACGAATCGCATTCTCGGCCGTCGATTTCAGATTCTTTCATTTCGTTGGCTCAAAGCGTCGCAAATCTAGTGACGAAAACGGCTGCTTCTCGTGGGATGACCGCTATCCGTCGCCGAGCGCGGGGATTCGTCTGCGGTGAACCCCCCAGAGCTTACTGGGGTAGGTTCCTCGCTTTCCCGCTGCCACGCTGCGAATTCGCGATGAATCGTCGCAAGCGTGACCGCGACATGGATCGTGCCGCCAGTCGTTGTCGTTCTTTCGCCGTCATGGCCCATCGCGATGAGCGCTGCAATGAAGTGCCATTAAGCTGAGAGAAAAATCACGGAGCGCGTGTCACACGCCTTGATTATTGCTGACGAGTTGCTGATGAACCCTGTACCAGAATTGGCTGCCGTGAAAATTGTCATCGTCGAGGACCACCAGATGTTCCGCGATGTCGTGCACAAAGTGTGCACGAGCGAACTGCATCATACTGTCGTGGGCGAGGCATCGGATGGCATGATGGCGGTGGACGTGGTGGCTCGCACCTTCCCAGATCTCGTGATCCTCGACGTGCATTTGCCAAACCTCGACGGGTTCGGCGTGGTAGACGCGATTCGCCAAGCGGTGCCGCTGGTGAAGATCCTGGTGCTGTCCTCCCATTGCGACGACTACACGGTTTTTCGCGCCGAACGGGCCCATGTGCAGGGTTTTGTCGACAAGAATACCAACTCCGTGGAGACGGTGAAGGCGGCCATCCGGGCGATCGGGCAGGGCAAGCCCTACTTCTCGGACACGTTCGCGAGGGTGAAGGCGGCGCGGCTGAAGAACCCGCAGTCGTTCGACAAGCTGCTCACGGACCGGGAGCGGAGCATCCTGTCGATGATCGGTGAGCCGCTCAACGACGCCGAGATCGCGGATCGGCTGAAGATCTCCATCGAAACGGCGGAAAAGCACCGGTTCAATATTCTCAAGAAGCTCGGGCTAGCCTCCACGGCCGAGCTGGGCCGTTACGCCCGCGACCACGGCTTCACGCTTTCTGGGAAGTCGACCGACGGAGGCGCATTGCTGCCGTAAGGCTTCGAATCTCCCCGAGGACCCGGGCGGTCCGCTCGTCGAGGATCGCCATGTGACGCGCGCGGGCCGCAGTCTCCAGTTCGGTGGCGACGTCGCCGAGAGCAGTCGCACCCACCATGCGGGCCTGGCCAAGGACGGAATGCGCGGCGTCCGCGAGCTCCGCGGCGTTGTCGGCGTCGAGCGCGGCGTTCAGCCGTTCGGCGCCTTCGGCGAGCGACGTGATGAATCGTTCAACCTGCGCCCCCAGGCCATCGTCCGAGCCGTCGGAAAGGTATTTCAGGATCGAAAAATCGAGCGCGGCCGCCTGTTCCGCCTCAGGCGAGACGTGCATCGTCGCGGCGGTGAGCAGGCGCCGACCGGCAGCCACCAGGATCTTGCGCAGCTTGGCCGGCGTCAGCGGCTTTCCGATGAACGCGTCCATGCCAGCCTGCAGACAGAGGCTCCGGTCAGCCGGCGTGCAGTAGGCGGTCACCGCCAGGATGACAGCGCGCGGGCCGTCCTCTTCAAATGACCGAATCTTGCGCGCCACCTCGGTGCCGTCCATGTCGGGCAGGTTGCGGTCGAGCAGCACGACATTGTGGCGCTTGGTCGCGAACAGCTCGACCGCCTCGGCGCCCGACTTGGCCCAGTCACACGACAGGCCGAGCTTGGCGAGGACGGCCTTGGCGGCCTCGGCATTGTAGTCGGCATCCTCGACGAGCAGCACCGACGTGTTCGGCAGCGCCATGTCGACGGCCTTGGTCGGCGCCGCGGCGACGATGAGCGGCAGCGACAGACGGAACCGGGCACCCTTGCCGGGCTCGCTGCTCACGCCGACGGATCCACCCATCAGGTCCGCGAGCAGGCGGCAGGAGGCCAGGCCCAGACCGGTACCCTTGACGCCGCTGCTCTTCGCTCCCTCGAGGCGGTGGAACTTGGTGAACAAGGCGACCTGCTCGGCGGCCGTCAGGCCCGGTCCGCAATCGGCGACGGTGAACTCGATCTCGCCCGGCGAATCCGCGGGGGCGGTGGCGATGAGGGTGATGGTGCCACCGGCGTATTTCAGCGCGTTGCTGACGTAGTTGACGAGGATCTGCTGGATACGCCCGGCGTCGGCCAGCAGGGTGGGCGGCAGCGTCGGGTCGACGGAGATCGCCAGGTGCGCCTCGCGCGCGGCGGCCTCGCCCTCGAGGGTAGCGACGACCGAGCGCAGCAGTTGCGTGGGCGAGAACGGCGCGGCGCGCAGTTCCACGCGACCGGCCTCAATGCTCGCGAAATCGAGCACATCGTCGACGAGCGTCGACAGGTAGGTCGTGCACTCGCGCAGGGTCGCGACGAGCTCGCGCTGCTTGTCGTTAAGCGACGTGTCCTCGAGCGCGAGCGCGAGGCCCACGATGCCGTTGAGCGGATTCCGGATGTCGTGGCTCATGGCCGCGACAAACTGCGTCTTCGCCGCGCTGGCCTGCGCCAACTCCTCGGTGCGAACGCGGACCTTTTCCTCCAGCTCGGCGTTGCGGCGCTGGAGCTGGTGGATGCGCAGCCGGTACAGGCCGAACCCGAGCGGCAGCAGCGCAAAGACGAATCCGATGAGCGCCGGGGCGGTGCGCCACCAGGGCGGTGAGACGGCAAACGGGAACTCGGTCACCGGACTGACCGCGCCGGTCGCGGTCACGGCCCGCACCTTGAAGACGAAGTGGCCGTCGCGGGCCGCGGTCAGTTCGCGCCGCGAGGAGTCCTCGGCCTGCACCCAGTCGCTGTCGACGCCCTCGATGAAGGTCTCGAACCGCAGTGACTCGGCCAGGCCGAAGTCGGTCGAGGAAAACTCGAAGAGCACCGAGCGGGTCGAATAGGGCAGGGTGCCGGTCACCTGGACCGGAGGCTGCCTCTGATCGGTCGAGGCGGTGACGCGAAGGAGCGGGGCGTGCGGCTGAGGATTGCTGAGCTGCTTGCCGACCTCGTGATGCAGGAGCCCACCGGGCCCGAGCGTCCACAGCACCGTCCCGCCATCGGGCTGGGGCACCGCGGCGAGACCGAATTCGGGACCGACCTGCGCGAGCCCCGGCACAAATTGAAACTCCCAGAACGCGCGATCAGGCGTGACCGTGATCCGGCCCAGTGTGCTCGCCCGGGTGGGTGACGCGGAGAACACGACCCACATCTCGCCGCGTTCATTGATCGGGGTGGCAACGGTGAACCAAAAGGCTGGATAGTTGGCCACCGGTTCCAGTTGGTCGCGACCCGCGCGCAGGACCCAGGCCTGATGCTTGGTGAGGATGACCAGATTGCCTTGGGCGTCCGCTTCCACCCAGGCGCAATCCTTCGCGAGCGCGTCACCCTTGGCGGCCTGGAAGGGCTGGACGGACGGCACGCGGTCGAGCGTGGGCTTGGTGACATAGAGCCCCTTCGAGTACGTCGCGAGCCAGAGCCTGCCGTCCGGGGTTTCGGCGACGTTGCAGAGCATGTCCGGCAAGTCTGTCACCAGCGGGCGCACTGTGCCGGCTTCGTCGAGCAGGCTGATGGCGCGCCCGTCGTACACCAGGAACTTGCCAGGGAAGAGGAGCGACGGACGGGACCAAAACTGGAGTCGGTTCGCCCGGTACAGCTGCGTCTCCTTGCCGTCCTTCCAGAGGCAGACTCGTCCGCTGGTCAGCAGCAGGCCGCCCTGGTAGAAGCGGGCATCGAGGTAATAGTCCCGGGTTCCCGGCAGCAGGCTGGTCTTGCCGGTGACCGGATCCAAGGTGTGAAGGCCCGAGACGGTCGGAATGTAGACCTGGTCGGCGGTGGCCAGGATGGTGCGGACGTCGGCAGTCGGCACGCCGGACTCCTTGGTGTAGAGCTTCGACGGGCCCGCCAGGTCGATCCGCGCGACGTCGGCACCGAAGTCGATCCAAAGAGCGCCCTCGCGATCACAAAAGAGGTGGTTGACCGCCCGGTTGTCGGTCCCGCGAAGGTCGTAGTTGAGCCACTCGGTTGAGCCATCGAGCCCGAGCAGCAGAACCTTCCCCTGCGCGGTGCCGATGGCGATCCGGCCATCCGGCAGGCTGGTGGCCGTCGCGATGCTGAGCTTGGCCAGCAGCTCACCGACTTGCGGGTTGGGCTCCTCGAGCTTGCCGTGCTGGTAAACGTAGAGGGCCGCGCCGGTCACGATGCGCGAGCCCGGGGCCAGCGGCTCCATCCACAGGACTGCGCCGCGCTTGAACTCAGACGCCGGCAGCTTGAGTTCTGGTCCTTTTGGCCCGAGCTCGTAGAGTCCCGTCTCACGCGTGAACACGTAGAGATGGTCGCCGGCGCGAACGGGATAGAGTTTCGTCTTGGACGGGAGGTGATCGACGCGGAATTTCGCGCCGTCCCAGTGGTACACTGCCTGCCGGGAAATGAAGGTGACCTCGCTGCCGATCGCGGCGACCTTGGTGATGGTGTCGATCGTCCGCTCGGATGCCGGCAGTGTTGCGAGCAGCGAATGGAATTTCCATCCCGTGCTCTCGGTCTGGTCGTACCAACCGAGGTCCGTCTGCGTGCCGGCCCAGAGGCGACCCTGCGAATCGAGATCGAGCGCGCAGATGCCATACGGACCCTCGGTCTCGAACTTGCGCCAGTGCCTGCCATCGAAAGTGAGCAGGCAGTCCGAGCCGAAATAGAGCACGCCCTGGCGGTCCTGCGCCATGCTCCACTTCGGTCGCGGCAGGCCGATCTCGCGCGCGTCAAACCACGTGGTGACCGCCGTGCCGGCGGCGCCCGCCGAAATCACGGCACTCGTCGCACATCCGAGTGCGAGCAAGCTGCCGCGCCACGCACGGCTGAATCCGGTCGCGATATGACTCAGGTAAATCACTGGGGGCCTGTATACTTGATGGAGGTCTCCCCTGGGAAAGGCGATGCCTTTCTTGGGCGGGCATACCGGAATTCCGGTAGTTGAGAGAGTGGCGCCCTAGGTCGCGATTAAAAGGATGCGGGTGCCATGAATGCCTCAAAGCGCCTCCTCCTCGGAGTGGTTTCCACTCTGCTTCTCGCGGCCGGCTTCGCCCGGGCCGCTGATCGTTTCGATCCCATGAACCATGCTTCGAATCCGTCGCAGGCCGACACGATCGTTGCCGATGGCCCGACCCTGCCCTGCGCTGGCGGTGGCGGTGGAGATGGTGGCGACGGCTTCAACTAAACTGATTCGAGTCCACCTCCGTCATGCTCAGTCTCGCTGCCTACCGTTACCGCAGTGTGCTCGCGGCCCATGGCGGGCCGGTGGCTCGCATTGAGTCAGGGGTGTTTCCGGTTTGCGGCCGGCGGATGTACCAGGCGAATACTCGGTTGTCCGCCGGCCTCACCCCGCGCCGCTCCCTTTCCCTGTACAGTGACGCCGACGGGAGCGGGACCCACGCCCGCCTGAGCGTCGCCCGTCACATGGCCGTCTCCGAGGCCCTCGAACGCTGGGCCTTCCACAGCACGGTGCGCTCGGAGCGCGCCGCGGAGTTCGGCTTCGACGTCGATCCTTCCTCCAACGGCATGTCGGCTTTCCCCGGCCTGCTCCGCACGCACGCGCGCCGCAAGGCGGTGCTCGAGGCGGTGGAGCGGTACTGTCTCGTGGCCTGGTGGGAAGGCCTGGCCGAGGGTCGGGAATTCCAGACGGACTGGCCCGGCGTCTCCGCGATCGCGATCGATGGCCCCTTCGGCGGCGTCACCGTGATCGCCTACGCGCGCACCAGCTACGGCGGCTACGCCTACGGCCACGCGGCCGAGGAATCGTTCGGCGCCGCCTGTGAGCGGGCCGTCATCGAGCTCGCCCGTCACGAATGGGTGCTGCGCTCCTCCTGGCTCGCCGGCGCCTCGGGCGAAACGGCCCGGCCGCAGGACCTGTTCGAGCGGCGCTGCCTCCACTTCGCCGGCGAGGAGGGACACGAGGAGTTCCAGCGCCGGCTGCGGACCCCGGCCTTCAAGTCGCTGCCGCGTCCGGTCATCGCCTGCGATCGCGAGATCGACGGTCCCTGGTCGCAGTACGCGACCGTCTGGCGGTTCGCCGTGCAGCCGGTGTCAGACGGATTCCTGCGCGCGGGCTCCGACTACTTTTTCTGGTGATGAAACCGCTGTCCTTCGGTCTTCCCGACGCGTTGCGGGCGGAAGGGGTTCACGCCGCGCAGCAGCACCCGAAGCCGGTTCACCCGGTCATGCGGATCCTGCACCTGCCGACGGGTGAGGACGACTCGCGCGACGTGCGCGACGCCGTCGCGACGGATTTCCCGCTGGCGCAGGTCGTCACGGTGGCCTGTCGCGACACCTTCCTCACGGAACTGCGCTCGGGCCGCAGCCATGCCGTCATCTCCGACTATGCGCCGAGCGCGCTGGGGGTCTGGGAGGCGGTGGTGCTGGCGCGTCACATGATCCCGACGGTGCCGATCGTGTTCTATTCCCGCACGACCGAGACGCGGCACGCCGAGCTGATGCGGCAGGCCGGATTTCAGCACTGCCTGACCCACGGCGAGTCCGGCCGGCTGGGCGGCGCGCTGCGCGCGAGCTTCCTGTCATCGCATCCGGACCGCGCGAGTCCTGCCGACTATGCGGAGCTGGTCCGGCAGAATCGCGAGCTCCACCTGCGCCTCGACACCGCGGCGGAACGCGTGCGGCGGCTGGAGAACATCGAGGTCTTTGCGTCGGGCCTGGCGCACGACCTGAACAACATGTTTGCGCCGATGATGATGGCCGCGCCGCTCCTCCGGGACGCGGTGCCGGAGAGCGAGGCGCGCCGCATGCTGGACACGCTGGAGAGCAGCGTGCAGCGCGGTGCGGCAATCGCGACCCAGATCCTGCACCTCACGCTGGGTGGGGAAGGCGAGGCGCATCTTGTGCGCGCGGACGAGCTGGTGCGCGAGGCGGCCCGCCGGCTGGCGGACGTCCTGCCGCGCGAGATCGTGACCGACATGGTCCTGCCAGTCTCGACCCCACAGGTGCGCGTGGTGCCGCGCCAGATCCAGCAGGCGCTGCTCAACCTCTTCATGAATGCCCGCGCGGCGATGCGGGGCGGCGGGCATCTCCGCATCGGGCTGGAGACGCGGATTCTCGACGAGACGGCGGCCCAGCAGATTCCCGCGGGCCGGCCGGGCACATTTGCGATGCTCTACGTGCACGACACCGGCGCCGGCATCAACGCCGAGCGCATGCCGCACTTGTGGGAAGGACCCGGGCCGGGACAATCCACGCCGCTCGCCGCGCCGCTGGGCCTGCCCGTGGTGCGGAGCATCGTGAAGCGGCACCGGGGCTTTGTGCAGCTGCTGACGACGCCGGGCCGCGGGACCACGGTGCGGATCTTCCTGCCGACCGTGCCGACGCCCTGAGGCGTGTCTTCAAACTCGGCCGGTCATCCAGAACGAAGTGAATCGTCCAGTGGGACGCGGTTGAAGCCGTCGCGAACGCTAACTGGATTCTTCGCCTGGCTTAGCATGCCAGGCAGGCAAACCAGGTTGGAAGGCCAGCGCTGGCGCCCGCTATTTGCCCTCGATGCGGGAGCGGACGAGCTTCTCCAGGGCGTCGAGGCGGGCCTTGAGCTGGGCGATCTCGTCCTGCTGGCTCGCGATCACGCGGCCCTGCTTCTCGACCGTGGCATGCTCTTTCTGAAATTCGTTCAGGAGCATCGCATTCACGGCATCGTAGCGCACCGACTGGATCTTCCCCGCGGCATCGAGGACCAGCAGGTCCGGAGCGACCTTTGCCACCTCTTCGGCAATCAGGCCGAATTGCGGTGTGCCCTTGGGATCAAGCTCTTGCTTGTAACGGAAGGTGACGGGGCGCAGCTGCAACAAGACGTCGCTCACCGAGCCCATATCATGAATGTCGCGCTTGAAGCGTTGCGAGGAAGTTACCGTTCCCAGCGTGCCGTCACTCGCTACATAGACCTGTGCACCCGCAGGAATCGTGACGCCAGAAATACCAGCGATGACGGTGGAAGTCTGGTTGTTGTCGCCGATGCGAATCACCCCTGATTCTCCAGCGACGCCGGAATTCCCAATCATGATGTTGTGGTTTCCGGTGGTGAGATTCTCGCCGGCACCGTAACCAAGTGCGATGTTGAAGGCGCCCGAACTGTTTGCCACCAGCGCCCCGGACCCGACCGCTGTGTTGCCGTCGCTTGTGTTGTAGAGAAGGGCCCAATATCCCAGAGCAACATTATCCTCTCCAATCGAGCTTGTGAAGAGCGCCTTAGCGCCAACGGCCGTGTTAGAGGAACCGGTCGTATTATAGTACATGGCCTCGATTCCGAGCGCCGAATTCTCGACGCCGCTGGTATTCGATTGCATCGCAGAAGCTCCAAACGCCGAGTTGCGAAAACCGGTGGTATTTGAAGCGAGAGTCAGGCGGCCGAAGGCGGCATTGTACGCGCCCGTAGAGTTATCGCGGAGGGCCTCGCTTCCGGTAGCCGAATTGTTGCTGCCGATATCGAGCTTTAGCGCCAGATAGCCGTTTGCCGTGTTATGGGATCCCGAGACGTTCGACGTGAGGGCTTGGTAGCCTACGGCGCTGTTGCCAACGCCGGCTCCGGAGCCACCCACGAGCAGGCGCAGGGCGCTGTTTCCAAACGCTGTGTTTTGGGTACCGCCAACCACGTTTTCGAGAGTCCCAGCGCCCGCCCCGACGTTGGTCGAGCTAACTGTCTTCGCGACACCAAGCCGTCCGGACGCATCGATCACCACGAGAGATCCGCTCGAGCTCGAATTGGTGGTGATGCCGGCCACATAGGTAGCCGCATGGGTGCCGGCGGTGCCGATGCGGATGGCGTTCGACTCAGCAGCCACGCCGGGGTTCGCGATCGCGACGTTGTTGCTGCCCGTGGTGATGGCGGAACCCGCCTGGTAGCCGATGCCGATATTGGTTGAGCCGGTGGTAGTTCCATTTAGGGCCCCGGCACCGAGGGCGGTGTTGGACGAGCCAGTGGTGTTGACATTGAGGGCCGCGGAACCGAGGGCGGTGTTGGACGAGCCGGTGGTGTTGAACGAGAGGGCGGAGATGCCGTTGGCGGTATTGTCGGAGCCGATGGTATTGTCTTCCATTGCGAAGCAGCCGACCGCGGTGTTGTTGTTTCCCGTCGTGCTGACGTCCAGGACGCCGTAGCCGACGCCGGTATTGTGGTTGCCAACCGTGTTACCTGCCAGCGCTCCCGAACCGACGCCAGTATTTTGGCTGCCTGTCGTGTTAAATAGAAGCGCGCCGAACCCATCGGCGTGGTTGTTGCTGCCCGTCGTGTTGGAAGAGAGCGCGCTGGCTCCGAACGCGCTGTTGCTAAAGCCGGTGGTGTTGGCCGCCATAGCACTCTTGCCCACGGCGGTATTGTTCGACCCGGTTGTCGTATTGGTCAGAGCGTTATTGCCTACGGCGACGTTGGATGCGCCCGACGTGATGGAGTGCAGTGCGTTTGTGCCGAGCGCGGTGCTGGCGGAGTCGACTGTGTTCGTGGTCCCAAGGTGACCGTTGGAGTCGACGAAGACCATGGAGCCGCCCGCCGCATAGCCGCCGGAGATGCCGGCGAGATAGGCGGCCGAGTGGGTGCCGGCGGTGCCGATGCGGATGGTGTTCGACTCGCCAGCCACGCCGGTGTTCGCGATCGCGATGTTGTAGTTTCCAGTGGTGAGGCTGCTGCCCGCCTGGTAGCCAATCGCGATGTTGTTGCCACCGGTGGTATTTCCCGAAAGGGCCCCGGAACCGAGGGCGGTGTTATACGAGCCGGTGGTGTTGAACGAGAGGGCGGAGACGCCGTTGCTGGTATTGTCGGAGCCGATGGTATTGTCTTCCATTGCGAAGCAGCCGACCACGGTGTTGTTGTTTCCCGTCGTGCTGACGTCCAGTACGCCGTAGCCGACGCCGGTATTGTGGCTGCCAGTCGTGTTAGAAGGCAGCGCGCCCGAACCGACGCCGGTATTTTGGCTGCCTGTCGTGTTGAATAGAAGCGCGCCGAACCCATCGGCGTGGTTGTTGCTGCCCGTCGTGTTGGAAGAGAGCGCGCTGGCTCCGAACGCGCTGTTGCTAAAGCCGGTGGTGTTGGCCGCCATAGCACTCTTGCCCACGGCGGTATTGTTCGACCCGGTTGTCGTATTGGCCAAAGCACTGCTGCCCACGGCGGTATTGCTGGAACCGGATGTCGTATTGGCCAGAGCGCTGTAGCCTAAGGCGACGTTGGATGCGCCCGACGTGATGGATTGCAGTGCGTTGGTGCCGAGCGCGGTGCTGGTGGAGTCGACCGTGTTCGTTGTCCCAAGGTGACCGTTGGAGTCGACGAAGACCATGGTGCCGCCCGCCAAATTGACGCCAGAGATCCCGGCGATATAGGCGGCCGAGTGAGTGCCGGCGGTGCCGATGCGGATGGTGTTCGACTCGCCAGCCACGCCGGTGTTGGCGATCGCGACGTTGTTGCTGCCCGTGGTGAGGCTGCTGCCCGCCTGGTAGCCGATCGCGATGTTGCTGCCACCGGTCGTATTACTGGAGAGCGCCGAAGACCCAAGCGCGGTGTTGTTGGCGCCGGACGTGTTTGCCACGAGAGAGTTGGCGCCGCTGCCGGTATTGTCGTTGCCCGTGGTCGTCGCGTTCAGGGCCTTGTATCCGGAAGCGTGGTTTCTCGTGCCAGTGGTGTTGGCAGCCAGCGCCTGATGTCCGACGGCCAGGTTCGAAGCGCCCGTCGTGTTGGACTGCAGGGCGGAAACGCCGAAAGCGCCGTTGTTGCTGCCCGTGGTGTCCGCGGCGAGCGCCGACGCGCCGACCGCCACATTGTTGGTGCCGGAAGTGACCAACTGCAGGGAGCTCGACCCAAGCGCTAGGCTCTGTGCGTCAGCCACCGCACTCGTTCCCAGGCGCCCGCTGGAATCGACATACGCGATCGAGGCTCCACTGAGACTGCTGCCGTAGATGCCCGCCACGTAAGTGGCGGTATGGGTGCCGGAGGTGCCGATGCGAATGGTGCCGCTCTGGCCGGCAGCCCCGGCATTGCCGATCGCAATGTTGTCGGACCCGGACGTTAGGTTGGCTCCGCCCAGGTAACCGATGCCGATGTTGTTCGACCCGGTGGTGGTCCCCTGGAGTGAGAAATAGCCGAGGGCGGTATTGAACATACCCGACGTGTTTGCCGGCAGCGAATTGGCGCCAAAGGCGGAATTGGCACTGCCCAGGGTATTGGCCGACAGGGCATTGGTGCCCGTGGCCGTATTCGAGCCTCCGGTGGTGTTCGCCAGCAGGGAGTTCAGGCCGACCGCGGCATTGGCTCCGCCGCTTGTATTGGCGCGAAGCGAATTCATGCCGTAGGCGGTGTTCGATCCACCCACAGTGTTGGCGGCAAGCGAGAAGGCTCCGACACCCGTGTTGTTGCCGCCGGTCGTGCTGGTGGTCATGGCGTTGATGCCCATGGCCGTGTTAAACGTTCCGGTCGTGTTCGCCAGCAGCGCGCTCGAACCCACCGCCGTGTTGAAGGCGCCCGTGGTGTTGAACGAAAGCGCGTTGGTCCCCATGGCGGTGTTCGAATTGCCCACCGTGTTGGTGAGAAGGGCATTGCCGCCGAATGCCGTGTTTGAGGAACCGGTGGTGTTGGAGAACAAGGCCGAGGCTCCGAACGCCACGTTGTTCGATCCAGTCGTGTTGGACTTCAGCGTATAGACACCGGTGGCGGTATTGAAATTGCCGGTGGTGTTTCCGAGCAGGGACGAGGCGCCGACTCCGGTGTTGCCGGTGCCGGAGGTGTTCAAACCGAGCGCATTCGCCCCAACGCCGGTGTTCGAGTTGCCGGTCGTGTTTTGCAGGAGGGCATTGACGCCGGTCGCGGTGTTGGAGCTGCCGGTCGTATTCAGGAGCAGCGCACTCGCACCGATCGCCGTGTTGGTCGACCCCGTCGTGTTCGCCTGCAACGCGAGGGATCCGAACGCCGAGTTGCTCGAACCCGTGGTGTTGAAGCGCAGTGCATTGATGCCCTCGGCCGTGTTCGAGCTTCCCGTGGTATTGGTCTGAAGGGAGAAAGCGCCGGTGGCCGTATTTGAGGCGCCCGAGGTGTTTGACTGCAGCGCGCTCGCGCCGGTGGCCGTGTTGCTTGTTCCCGTCGTGTTGGAACTGAGCGCGCCGGTGCCCGTGGCGGTGTTGTTCGATTGTGCGACCGCCTGGATTCCCAGCAGGGCGAGCACCATCACGGTGATCCGTGAACATGCGGCCAAGTGGCCGCGCAGGGGACTATGCCGAAGGACCATTCCGAGACCGGTCATGAGGTTGAAAAAAATCCGGGCGCGTTCTGATGGTGCGTGGAGTCTGCATTTCGCGGAGAAACAATGGGGGAGTGGTTTCGACCGAAAGTGCGGGACCGCGCTAGAACACGTCGCCGGGAAATGCGCGGAATGTGGCGAACGAGTGACAAGCCATTAGGCAAAAGCGCATTGATGATTAGCAAGGGCGTTCACTCGGTCGCGGTGGCTTTTCTCATGACAGCAGGGGAGTTACGGCAGGACAATGCGCAGGACTACGTAACCGAGCATATTTCATACCTAGCTGGACGTTAACATCTTCGGGAAAAAGCGGGTGTCCTTGCACGCACGCAATGTGTAACTGCCAGACGATGTACGTTGAGCCAATGACTTCGCACTGACGGTAGATTTTCAAATTTCGCCCGAGTGTTGTCGCCCAGTCGGAACGGCACGAAATCAAAAACAAATCCTGTGCAACCGAGGACATCGCCGCCATGGTGCGGCCATGAAAGCGATTACCCCGCGCCACGTATTGGCCCTGCTTCTCGTGTGTGTTGCCCCGATCATGTTCGCCCAAGGCGAGCCGGCGGCAGCTGAGGTCACGTTCTGTACGCCAGGCAACAGCAAGAACCCGCTGCCTCGCGACCAGTTTGTCGCCCTCACGCTCGATGGCCCCGTGTTGATGTACGAGTCCGACGCGGTTCCGAATTCCGACGTGGTGGCCTTCGTGAACGGCCTCCTCGAGACGAAGCACGTCACGTACGTGGGACTCTACATCCGCGAAGGCACGTCCTACGGCGACGTCGTCCACGCAGTCGACCTCCTGCGCAAGACCAACGCCAAGAGCATCGGCGTGAGCGTGTCGAACGTGCCGAAGAGCCAGGGGCACTAGCGAAGGTTGACTGCGCGATACTTGAAGTGACCGGAGCGCAGGTTCGACTAGCGATGCGATCGCAGTCTGGTGTTCGCGGCGAAATTGCTTGTCACCCCTTTCGCCAAACGCGTAGTAAGCCCCGCTCAATTGGCTTGCCAGGGTAGCTCAGTGGTAGAGCAGAGGACTCATAAGCCTTTGGTCGCCGGTTCAATCCCGGCCCCTGGCACCAGTCTCCGCCGCCGCGACAGCGGCTAGGAGACTGCCGCGCCGAAGTACGCGTTCAGCGGACGTAGGCGGGCGACGCGCGTTGAGGCGGCTCCGACTCGGCGAGCCAGTCCTGCATAGAACAACCTTCGGTTGGGCCTTTTGATTCCGCCGCCACGACAGCGTCCAGGAGCCTGTCCTCCGAAGCCCGCGTCAGCGGGCGTAGGAGGAACTACTTGATCCCCTCCAGCAGCCCCCGGAGTTCCTGCTCGGGTTCCTCGTGCTGTTGTTCGATGGCTAGGCGCAGCGCGTCCGCGAGGATTGGCTTGGCCTCTTCTTTACGGCCTGCCTGCAGCAAGAGTTTGCCCAGCAGGATTCGTGGCATCATCCAGTCGGCGCGGTTCGCGGCGCAGGTCTCGAAATGGGGGATGGCCTCCAGCGGACGGTTCTCCTGCACCAGCGCTTGCGCGAGGCTAAAGCGAAACAGGCTGTTGCCCGGCTGCTCCCGGACGAGCGCGGCGAACTGCTCCGAGCGCGTCGCCATGCGTCAGCTGACGTCGTCGATGAACACCACCACGCCGGTCGCGTTGTCCGGTCCGCCGCGGCGCACGGCCAGCGAGATGATCTCGTGCAGCACGTCGTCCGGCGCCGCGTCCGCGTCGATCATGTCGCACAGCTCGGAGTCGCGCACCAGCCGGGTCACGCCGTCGGTGCAAAACAGGTAGCGGTCGCCGCGCTCCAGCGGCCGGTCGATCAGGTCCACCTTCGGCGCCGACGGCTGGCCGATGCAGCGGGTCAGCGCGCTCCGGTTCGCCTCGTGATAGTAAACCGTCTCGCCCCGCGCCCGGCGGGCCTTGGCCTCGTTCTCGACCGAGTGGTCCTCGGTCAGCATCTGGATGCGACCCTGACGGTACCCGTAGCAGCGGGAGTCGCCCACGTGCGAGATGTGGAGGATGTTGCCCACGATGTGGCCGAACGTGAGGGTCGTGCCGATGCCCATGCTCGGGCTCAGCTTGTAGCCCAGGGCGTGCACGCTGACGTTCACCTGGTGCACCAAGGACGTGTAGTTCGGGTTGGCCCCCGACTCGCGGATTGCCGCCGTCACCTCGTCGACCGCCCGCTGCGCCGCGTCCGCGCCGCCCGGCAGGCCGCCCACACCGTCCGCCACGCCGAATACCCGGGTTTCCAGATCCAAAAGATAGCGGTCTTCGTTTCGTTGCCGGACGCGGCCGATGTCAGTGAGCGCCGCAGCGCGTAGCGTCGTCATGATGGAGGTTCGGTCAGCCGGTACGAAAGTCGGTCAAAAGGGTTGAAAGAGGTCCGCGCGGTTCTCGCGCGTCAACTTGGTAAACTGCGATTGCGGCAAACTGTCGAGGAAGAGTTGGCCGTAGGTTTTGGCGAGAATGCGGGCATCGAGAATGGTTATGACTCCACGGTCCGTGGTAGATCGTATCAATCGACCCACCCCCTGGCGAAATTTAACCAAAGCGTCGGGCAGCGTCAGCTCGTTGAACGGGCTGCCACCCCGGTCCCGGATCCACTCGCTCTTGGCCTCCGCCACCGGGTGTGTCGGCGGGTCGAAGGGCAGGCGGGTGATGACCACCTGCGACAGCGCTGACCCGGGCACGTCCACGCCGGCCCAGAAGCTGTCGGTGCCAAAGAGGATGCCGTTGCCCGCCTCCTGCAGGCGCCGCGCCAGTTCGGTCCGGGAGTGGTCGACGCCCTGCATCAGGAACGGCCGCTTGGCCGCCGCGTACTCGTCGGCCAGCGCCGCGGCGACCAGCCGCATGTCGTGATAGCTCGTGAACAGCACCAGCGAGCCGCCCGTCACGGCCAGCGTGCAGTAGCGGATGTAGTCGGTGAGGGCCTCGATCGCGAGTTTCGCCCCCTGCGCGGTGGGCAGCGGGATGTCGGCCGCGACGTAGACGCGCATGTGACGCTGGTAGTCGAACGGCGAGGCCACCACGGCTGCGCGGGCCGACTCGGCGCCCACCCGGGCCTGGAAGGGCTCGATCTGGCCGCCCATGGCGAGCGTGGCGCTGGTAAACACCACCGACGTCTGGCGCTCGATCAGTTGCTCGCGCAGGTAGGGCGCGACGTCGATCGGCGCGGTGCGCAGCGTGGTGATGGTCTGGCGCCGACCGGTGCGTTCCAGCCAGTACACGAATTTATCGTCGGCCACCGCGAGCCACTGCTTCAGACTCGTCTGGTAGGTCTTCAGCCGGCCGCGCTGTTCCAGGAGCTCGTCCCGCGCCGGGCCTTCATCGAGCTGATCCGCGATCTTCCCGACCGCCTTGATCAACGCGAGCAGGGGACCGTCGAGCCAAGGCTCGCACGGGTTTTCCTCCCGGACGCGCACAATCGGGTGTTTTTCCAGCAGGCGATCCCGGAGGAACCCGAAGAACTGCTCCGAAGCCTCGAGGCCGTCGACGACCAGCTGCTGCTCCACCGCGGTGCCATGCTTCGCGAGCAGGCCGCGCTTGGTCTTTGGATTGTAGAGATACTTCAGCATCCGCTCCGTGCCGTAGGAGCTCAGCCGCAGGCCGAAGTGCTCCGTCGCGACCTCGGGCACGGTGTGCGCCTCGTCGAGCACCACGAAGTCGTCGGGGAACAGCACCCCGCGGCTGCCGCCCTTCTCGGCTGCGCCGCCGGCGTTGATGTGCGCGAACAGGAGCGAGTGGTTGACGATGATCACCTGCGCGAGCCGGAGCCGCGCCCGGGCCCGCTGGTAGAAACAGTGTTCGCCGTCGCAGTGCTTCCGCGAGCAGGCCGACGAGTCGGCATTGACCCACTCCCAGACCTCCGGGGAGGGCGGGGGATTCAGCTCGTGACGCAGGCCCTCGCGACTTGTCGCGGCCCAGCTGGCGATGCGCTGCAGCTCGCTGTGCTCGGGACTGGCAAACAGTTCCTGCTTGTCCTTCAGCGCGGCGGCGAGCCGGGTCGTGCAGAGGTAGTTGGCCTTGCCGACCAGCACCGCGCTCTTGAAATCTGCGTAGGGCTTCAGCTCCGGGCGCGACTGAAACACGCGCCGGCAGATCGGCAGATCCTTGGTCTCGATCTGTTCCTGGAGCGAAATCGTATGGGTCGAGACGATCAGCTGCCTGGCCTGGTCGACCGCGTGGATGATTCCCGGCAGCAGGTAGGCGAGCGACTTGCCGACGCCGGTGCCGGCCTCGAACAGGAGCGGCTCGTCCTCCTTCATGGCGGCGGCGACCGTGCGGGCCATCACTTCCTGCTGCGGACGGTGCTCCAGTTTCAACCCGTCATGGAGCCACCCGCCCTCGGCGAAGATTTTCGCGGCGAGGCGCGGCGCGTGGCTCGGAGGAGGCGCGGGCGGAGCGGAATCAGTATCGTCGCGAATGCCGATCATGAAGGTGATTTCTGACCCCAACGACCGGACCGGGCCGGCGCAATTGAATTTGCGGCTGCCCGTGGTCTGGGCTCGATTGCTGTCATGTCCGCCACGCCCGCCCCGTCTTCTTGGGAGCATGATCTCGTCGAGTTTCTCCGTTCGCAGCCGGGCGTCAGCGCGGTGCGGGTCGACCCCGGAGCCCATCGGGTTTCGGTCGCGACCATCGGGCCGGTGGATCTGGCCGCCCTGGAGTCGAACCTCGCGGCGACGCTGGCGGCGGTCGAGGCGCGACTGAAGGCCGGCGCCGCCGGCGCGGTGCCCTCGGGCTACACGGTGCGAAAGGAAGGCGAAGCGATGGTGCTCGGCAAAGACATGTGCGTGACGGCCGAGAAGCTCTGGCTGTGGCGCGAGATGGAGTGGCCGGAGATCAAGGCCGAGCCGACGCCCGAGGACCAGGAGTGGCGCCTGCTCGCTTGGCTCGCCGGCATTTGCGGCCTGGCTGGTCTGGGCGGTCTCGCGGCCAGCCTGCTGTTGCCGGACTATCCCTGGCTGGCCCGCTCGCTGTTCGCCGTCGGCCTAATCGCCGGCGCGTGGGATGCCGCGATCGACACGTGGGAGCAGATTCGAAAGGGCCGGATCGACATCCATTTCCTCATGCTGGCGGTGGCGCTGGGTGCGACCCTGATCGGCGCCTGGGGCGAGGCAGTGCTGCTGCTGTTCCTGTTCTCCGCGTCCGGCGCCATGGAGGAGTTCGCGCTCGACCGCACCCAGCGCGAGGTGAGCGCGCTGCTCAAGACCTCCCCAAAGCGCGCGACGGTGGTCGACCGCGACGGACACGAGCACGAGGTCGACGTCGAGCAGCTGCAGGTCGGACAGCGCGTGCGCGTGAAGCCCGGCGAGGCGTTCGCGGCCGACGGCACTATCACCCAGGGCAAGAGTGCCGCAGATGAGTCAACGCTCACCGGTGAGGCCACACCCGTGGAGAAGGCGCCCGGCGATCCCGTGTTCAGCGGCACCATCAACATCTGGGGCGCGCTCGATTTTGAGGTGATGCGACTGCCGGCGGAGAGCACGCTGCGGAAGATCATCCGCCTGATTCAGACCGCGCAGAAACTGAAGGCCCCGAGCGAGCGGTTCACGGACAAGTTCGGCACCGGCTACACCTACGCGGTCATCGGAGCCTCCGCCGCGATGTTCCTCGTCGAGTGGCTGGTCTTCCACCTGCCGCCGTTCACGAACACGCCCGAGGTCCGCTCCGCTTTCTATCGCGCCATGACGCTCATGGTCGTGGCGAGCCCCTGCGCGTTGGTGCTGTCTATCCCGTCGGCTATTCTCGCCGCCATCGCGTGGGGCGCGCGCCACGGCGTGCTGTTCCGCGGCGGCGGCGCCATCGAGAACCTGGCCAAGGTCAACGTCGTGGCGCTCGACAAGACCGGCACGCTGACCACGGGCGAGCTGGTGGTGGTGTCCTACGAGAGTTTTCCGCCGGGGCGTGAGGACGAGGTCATGGAGCTGGCGTATGCTCTGGAGGCCAAGTCCGAGCATCCGCTGGCGCGGGCCATCGTGCGCGACGCGAAAGCGCGCGGCGTGAAGATGCGCGAGGTGTCCGAGTTTCAGAACATGGTCGGCGCCGGCGTGCGCGCCAAGCTGGGTCACGGTCACGCCGTTCTGGGTCGGCGCGAGCTACTCGAGGCCGGCCCGCTGGCCGGGTGGGCGTCGCAACTGCCGCCCGCGTCCGCCGAGTTCGCAGAGGTCTGGGTCGTGGGCAAGGACCTGCTGGGTCGCGTGCTGCTGCGCGACCAGATCCGCGCGGAATCGCGCGGCGTGCTGGCCAAGCTGAAGGAGCTCGGCGTGCACACGGTCATGCTCACCGGTGACCGCCGTCACACCGCCGAGGCGGTGGCCCGCCAGCTCGGGCTGGGCGAGGTGAGGGCAAACCTCACGCCGGAGCAGAAGGTCGCGGCGATCACGGATCTCAAGGAGGGTGGACGGCGCCGGGTGGCGATGGTCGGTGACGGCGTGAATGACGCGCCGTGCCTGGCCGCGTCGGACATCGGCGTGGCGATGGGCGCGCGCGGCAGCGACGCGGCGCTGGAGCAGGCCGAGGTGATCCTGATGCACGACCGCATCGAGAACTTCCTGGCGGCGCATCGCCTGAGCCGGCGCGCCCGCAGCGTGATCAAGCAGAACCTGACGATTTCCCTCGGAGTGGTGGTCGTGATGGTGGTCGCCACCGCGCTCGGCGCCGTGCCCCTCGCGATCGGTGTTGCCGCCCACGAAGGCAGCACGCTGGTGGTGTGCCTGAATTCCCTCCGCCTCCTTTTCGGGAAGAACGAATAGCCGACACGGCAGGCTCGATCATCGCCGCAAACTTCGACGTTCGGCGTTCGATGTTCGGCGTTCGTCTTACTCCCCAATCAGCACCATATCGCCCGCCCGCACCTGATCGTACAGCTCGATCACGTCGAGATTGCGCATCAGGACGCAGCCGGCGCTCATCCGTTCGCCCATCCGGGTCTCGTGATTGGTGCCGTGGATGTAGACGTAACGCTCGTAGGTGTCGACGTCGCCGCCGCGGTTGAGGCCGGGCTCGAGGCCGCGCAGCCAGAGGATGCGGGTCGTGATGAGATTGTCGTTCGTGCCGGCATCCGGAAACTCGGAGAAGTGGCGGCCGGTGGGCACCCGCGACTTGAATACCATGCCGGGCGGCTGGCCGTCGCCGATGCGCTCAGCGATCTCGTGGAGGCCGGAGGGTGTGCCGAGAGAGTTCTTGAGGTTGGACGGCGGGCGCCGGGAAGTGGAGATGGCGTAGCTCTTTACGAGTTTTCCGTCGCGGTAGAACTGCAGCGTCTGGGTGGACAGGCGGACAGTAAGAAGACGCGCTGAGGGCTTGATACCCAGCCGGTCGCAGGTTTTCGTGACCCGTTCCATCGGAAATTCCATCGTGAGCACTTCATCCTTCACAGTCGGTATCGTCGGCGCCACGGGCGCCGTCGGTCAAGAGCTCGTGCGGCTCCTGACCGAACGAAATTTCCCCATGGGCCAGCTGCGGCTTTTCGCCTCGGCGCGCTCGGCGGGCAAGGTCGTGGAGATCGCCGGGAAGAAAATCACGGTGGAGGAAGCGAAGCCGGGCGTGTTCGGCAACGTGGACGTCGCCTTTTTCGCCGCTGGCGGCTCGGTCACCCGGGCGCTTGCGCCGGATGCGGTCAAGGCGGGCTGCCTGGTCATCGACAAGAGCTCCGCGCTCCGCATGGACCCGAAGGTCCCGCTGGTGATCCCGGAGATCAACCCGCAGGAGCTGCGGAAGCACCAGGGCATCATCGCCAATCCCAACTGCTCGACCGCCGTGACCCTTATGGGCCTGTGGCCGCTGCACCAGGCGTTCGGCCTGAAGCGCTACATCGCGTCGACCTTCCAGTCGGTGTCGGGCACCGGCGCCGAGGCCATCCGCGAGCTCGAAGCGCAGGTCCAGTCGCACGTGAAGGGCACGCCGATGCCGCGCAAGGTTTACCCGTACCAGATCGCGTTCAACGCCATCCCGCAAGTCGACTCGTTCGGTCCGGACGGCTACACGGGCGAGGAATCCAAGATGATGCTGGAGAGCCGCAAGATCATGGGGCTCCCGAATCTCAGGGTCTCGGCCACGTGCGTCCGCGTCCCGGTGGTCCGCGCGCATTCGATCTCGGTCAGCGCCGAGTTTGAGCGTCCGGTCAGCGTGGAGGCAGCCAAGGCGGCCGTCGCGGCTTTCCCCGGCGCGCAGCTGATCGATGAGCCGGCGACTTCGAAGTACCCGACGCCGCTGGACTTCGCGGAGAAGGTGAAGTGCGGCGTCGGCCGCATCCGCATCGACACGGCGCTCGACAACGGCCTGTCGTTCTGGGTCTCGGGCGACAACCTCTGGAAGGGTGCGGCCCTCAACGCGATTCAGAACGCCGAGCTCATGATCCGCGAGGGGATCCTGAAGCCGAAGGCGCGGTTATGACATAACCGCGGCAAATGGCTCCGGAATAATTCCTTGTCATGCCTGCCCGCCCGGGGCTTATGTCCACCCTCGGCTTGGACGCCTAGCTCAGTTGGTTAGAGCATCTCGTTTACACCGAGGGGGTCGGGGGTTCGAGTCCCTCGGCGTCCACCAGTTAAACACCAAGCAATCACGATCCCATGCGTCATACGATCTCGGTCATTGTTGAGAACAAGTTCGGCGTGCTGGCCCGGGTAGCCGGGATGTTTTCCGGCCGCGGCTTCAACATCGACACGCTCAACGTCGCGCCCATGCACGACGCCTCGACCTCGCGGATCACCGTCGTCCTCAAGGGCGACGACACCGCGCTGGACATGGTGATCAAGCAGCTGCGCAAGCTGGTGAACGTGGTGGACGTCATCGATTTCAAGGAGGGCCAGGCCGTCGCCCGCGAGCTGGTGCTCGTGAAGGTCAAGGCCGACAACCGGACCCGTCCCGAGCTCCTCCAGATCAAGGACATCTTCCGCGCCAAGATCGTCCACCTCTCGCTCGATTCCCTCATCATCGAGGCCACCGGCGACGACGAGAAGATCACCGCGCTCCTCGGCCTCCTGGAACCCTTCGGCATCGTCGAGCTCGCCCGCACCGGCCGCCTAGCCCTGAAGCGCTGAGCAAGCGATCAGCCATCAGCCGTCAGCTCTCAGCCCCCAAACTCTCAGTCAAGCCCTCCACTTCCGAACCCAAACCCTAGTCACTCGTCCCTAGTCACTCGTCACTTCCACCATGCCTGCCAAAGTCTACACCGACAAGGACGCCGATCTCGGCGTGTTCAAGAAC
>CAYYGV010000043.1:0-27274 GCA_964471615.1 uncultured Opitutaceae bacterium | reverse complement strand
GGTGCGCCGGGAATTGCCCTTGACTCCCGGCGAAGCGTTTGGGTTTCTGTCCGGCTTCCAATCGATCCCTATCCATGGCCAACACCAAATCCGCCATCAAGGCCGCCCGTAAGGCTGCTCGCCTCACTTCCCGCAACCAGGCCGTCAAGACCCGCCTCAAGACCCTGCACAAGAAGCTGGACACCGCCGCCAAGGCCGGTGACGCCGCCGCCACGAAGGCCGCCGCCGCCGAGTACGCCTCCGCGATGGACAAGGCCGTGAAGTCCGGCGTCGTGCACCGCAACGCCGCCTCCCGCGCCAAGGCCGCCGCCGCGAAGTACGTCTTCGCGAAGTAAGCCGGGACGCCAGTCCCTTCCTTTCGCCCCGCGTGCCGCTGGCCGCGGGGTTTTTGTTTTTGCCACGCGGGCTCCGCGCTCATCCGCTGGGATCCTGTGGCCTCCGCCTCGCCCCGCCTCGCCCTCCACCTGGCCCGCCATGCCGAAACCGCATGGTCGGCGGTGATCCGGCCGTGGCTGCTGGCGGGGGCCGGGCGGCTCGACGCGGCGCACGTGATCGTGCCCACCCGCGGCCAGGCCCACGCGCTGAAGCAGCGCTGCCTCCGCGAGGGCGTCGCGCTCCTCGGCGTCGAGTTCCTCACGCCGGGCCTCGCCCGGCACAAGTGGCACGATCCGGCCCAGATCGCCGTCGGCCGCGAACTGCTGCTGCTGGGCCTGCGCTCGCTCATCGCCCGCCGCCTGGCGCCGCTGGCTCCGGCTGATCCGGCGTGGGGTTTCTGGCAGAGCCTGCAGAGCGACCCGGAGCGGGCCCTCGACGACTTCGACGATCTGCTCAAGGCGGGGTTTCGCGCGCCGGATTTTCCGCTGGAACCCTTGCGCGCCCTGTTCACCGAGCTCGTGGCGTGGGTCGAGTCCCACGGCTATTCGCTGGCCGCGCTCACCGCCGAGGCCGCCGGCCTCGCGCCAGTGACGGCGGAGCAGCGCACGGGGGGCGGCCGGGTGCTGGTCTGCGGCCTCGGGCCGGAGGCGTGGGGCGAGTTCTTCAACGTGGCGGCGTTCGTGCGCCGCTGCGATGACGTGACCGTTGTGCTGCCTGAACCGGCCTTCGGCGGGAAAGCCGACCTCGACGAGAAATGGGTGTCGCTCTGGTCCGCCCTGCTCGGGGTCGAGGCGCAACCGATCGACGCGCCGGAACCGGCGGAGCACTGCGAGGCGGTCGGCGCGCTCTGGAGTCACGGCACCGATGTGCCGGCCGGCGTCAGGTTGCTCGTTGGACGCACGCGCGGCGACGAGATGCGGCTCGTGGCGCGCGAGATCGAGGCCCGGTTGACTTCCGGGGCTGAGAACATCGGCGTCGTTTTTCCGCGGGCCGATTCGGCGCATCTTCTCCTCGCGCGGCTGCTGCAGGAGCGCGGCGTGGCCTACGTTGATTTACTCGAGACCGCAGGCCCGCCGTCGCTGGAGGTGCAGACGCAGCGTGCGCTGCTCGCGTTCCACGCGAACGGGGCGCGGGTGGAAGGATTGCTCGCGCTCTGGCCGCTGCTGCGCGCCGCCGGGGTCGTGACGGCGCCGTTGGCGGACGCGCGCCACGCGGTGGAGCGGTCCTTTGACACCTGCCAGGTCCACGCCGTCGCCGCGCATCTCGAAGAGTGGGAGAAGCCGGCCCCCGAACTTGCCCGCGTGGCCCGAGCGCTGCTGCCTGCCTGGCCGACGGAGCTGACGCTCGGCGACGCTCTGCGGCGATTCCGCGCCATGTGTGAGACGCTCGAACTCGAATCGCCGGAGGGGCTGGGCACGCTCGACACGCTCGCCGCGCGCGAGCCGGCGCTGTTTCCGGGAACGGTGGTGTTGGCGGCGCTGGACTCGTTCCTGCCGCCGTCGGCTCCCGTGGCAAATGTGCCCGGGCGCGGCACGTTCGCGCGCGTCACACTCGGCACGTGGCGCCGCATGGAGGGCGTGGCGTGGTCGCATCTCGTGCTCGTCGAGAGCAACGCCGGCGCGTGGCCGGCAAGGCGCGAGCCGAGTTGCTGGCTGACGGACGACCAACGCAAGGCGCTGAACGAGCGGAGCCGGTTCTCGCTCGGGCTGTTCACGAGCGAGGATCGCATGGCGCTCGAGCGCGCCGGTTACCAGCGGCTCGCGCGCGACACTCGCCACGAGGTGATCTTCTCTGCCGCGCTCTTCGCGGAAGCCGAGCCGGAGGTGCGGCTCGGCCCGAACGCCTGGATGGAGCGGGTGCTCTGGGCGCAGGCCGGGGCCGGCGCGGAGACCAAGCTGGAGGAGGAGTTTGAGCGGCGGGCGGTGGAAGTCGCGCTGGTGTCCACGCCGGCGGCGGATCTGTCCGGCTGGGAGGCGGTGTGGCAGGGGCGCCGCGACCTGGCGCGGCCGTTCGACGAGTTTTTCTTTGGCGGCGACCCGGCGCGGATCACGCCCGAACGGCTCTCGGCGAAGCTGGTCGAGCGCGGCGTGCGCGATCCGGCGGAGTTGTGGTTCGAGGCCGTGCTCAAGGCGCAGCGGATCGCGTGGGAGCCGCTCGCGCGGGCCCGCCGCAAGGCCCTCGGGCAGCAGGCGCACCAGGTGCTCGCGTTGGCGTTGCGGGGCACCGAGGTCGCAAAGGGCTTCAGCCACCTGCCGCCCGCGGCCGAGGCCCGGGAGCGGCTTGAAGCCGAGCTCGCGTCCCGCCGGTCGCGCTGGCCGCACGACCGCTACTGGGACTCCTTCCGCGCGGAACTCGCCCACCTCTGCTCCGCGTTGCTGGAAAACGTGTATGCGCTCGAGGGCGCCGGCGAGTTTGTTGCCACCGAGGCGTGGCTCCCGCCGGGTGCCGCGGTGACGCGTGGGTCCTGGCGGCTGAACGTGACCGGCCGCATGGATCTCGTGCGACTGAGCCGGCCGGCGTGGGCGGGGTCGGAGGTGGATGTCATCGACTTCAAGACCGGCGGCGACCTGGAGCTCACGGTGGAGCGCATGGCCCGCAGCGGGGCGTCGCTGCAGCTCGGCGTCTACCTCGCCGCCCTTCGGTCCGCGGGTGCGAAGGCTGGACGCGTTTGGATGCTCAAGCCCGAGCCCGGGGAGCAGGCCGCGATCGGGCTGGACGAACTGGACGCGGCGCTGGCGAAACTCGACTGGCTCGCGACGGCGATGACGCGCGGAATCTACGGGGCCCTGACGCCGGACCGATCGGACTACGCCCCGCCGGGCTACGACTGGCCGCTGGCTTGCACGCCGGTGAAGCACGCGGCGCTGGCCGCGAAATTTGCCGTGACCTTTGGCGCGGCGGAAACGGAGGCGGCCCATGAGTAAGCCGGCCTTGGTCGATCAGATCGCCCGCGACCGTTTCCGCGACGAGTGGAACACCAATTTCGCGGTGAGCGCGAACGCGGGCTCCGGCAAGACCACCGCGATCTCCGAGCGGCTGGCGGCGCTGGCACTGTCGGCCGAGGGGTCGGAGCGGCTGCGCAAGACTGCGGTCGTGACCTACACGAAGAAAGCCGCGGCCCAGATCGAGCAGCGCGCGCGGCAGGTGCTGCTGCAGCGGCTCGCCGCCACGGGCCGCCGCGATCTCGCGCCGCTCGATCACCTGGAGCGCGCGTTCTTCGGCACGATCCACAGCTTCTGCCTCCATCTTGCCCAGCTGTACGGCCAGACCGTCGGCATCAACCTCAACCCAACCGTTGTGGCCGAGGACGACACGGCGCTGTGGGAGGAATTCGTCGAGCAGGACCCGATGGAGTTCACCAGCCTGTCGGCCGAGGCGCAGGCGGCGTTTCTCCGGCACGTGCCGCTTGAGTCGATTTTTGAGTTCGCCGCGTCCCTTGACGCTGGCACGGCCGCCGCGCTGCGGGCGAATGGTCCGACCGGCCCGGCGCCGGTCCCGTCGGCTGCGGCCCTCGAGCAGCTTCTGGCACTTCCCGCCAAAGGCGGCGGCCAGAAAAACCTGTTACAGAGCCAGCAGCGCGCCCGCGCCTGGCAGGCGAAGTGGGAACGCGGCGAGGGTTTCCTGCCGCTGTACGAGCCGTCCGGCAAGGCGGCAGCCGTGGTGCGCCACGCCGAGGTGTGGATGCAGCCGCTGAAACGCTGGCTGGCGGAGGCTGCGGCGGTGCTCGCGGCCGAGCTGGCGGAGCGCTACCGCGCGTGGCGCTTCACGCGCGGCGTGCAGACCTACGCCGACCAGATCGACGCCGCGATGGCCGTGCTGCGTGACGATGCCCTGCTGGACCGCCTGCGCGGCGAGGGCTGGCGGGTTATTCTCGACGAGGCGCAGGACACCGACCCGCAGCAGTTCGCCGTGCTGGTGGAGCTGGCCCGGCCGCCGGGCGCGCCCCGCGGCACGTGGCCGGGTCCGGGTTCCCGGGGCACCGGCCCGCGGCCCGGTCACTTCTGCATGGTTGGCGACGGCCAGCAGGCGATCTACGGGCGTCGCGCGGACATCGCGAATTTCACCCGTCATGTGGACGCGTTCCGCCAAGGCGACGGCGGTGAGCTGCTGGAGTTTCAGGTGACCTTCCGCGCCCCGCGGACCGTGATCACGCTCCTCAACGGCACGCTGCCGGCGGCATTCGGGCCGGAGCAGGCGCACAACTTCGGGTTGCCGCCCGCGGAGGGCGCGCCGGCGCCGCGCCTGCAGGTCGACTATGTGCCGCTAGAGGCCGGTCCGGCGAACGTCGATGGCCGGGTGGGGCGGATCCCGCTGGTGACCCCGGGGGTCGCGCCGCGCGGCGTCGAGGCTTGGCTCGCCGAGGAGGCCCGGCAGGTGGCCGAGTGGCTGCACCGGCACGGTCCTGCCGCGGTCGGAGCCGAGCGCTGGGGCGACGTCGCAGTCCTGGCGCCGCGCAACGAGTGGCTCTCGACGGCGCGCAAGGCCTTCGAGCGCGCCGGGCTCCAGGTGGCGCTGCAGACGCGGCGCAACCGCAACGGCGACCATCCCGTCTACGCCTGGCTCGCGGGCCTGCTGGCGGTGTGCGCCGACCCGGAAAACACCTTCGAGTGGGTGGGGGTGCTGCGCGAGGTCTTCGCGGTGAGCGACGGGCTCATCGCCGCCGAACTGCGCAAGCACGGCCGACTCGCCTGGGATGAGCCGACGGTCCACGCGGCTCAGCTGGCCGACGCGCTAGCCCGGGTCCGTCCCCACGTGATGCGGATCAACGACGAGGGACGCTCGCTGGCGACGTTTGCCCTCGAACTGGCTGCCGCGGCTGGTTTGGCGGACAAGGCCCGGCGCCTCGATCCGACCGGCGGACTGGCGGCCGAGCTTGACCGGCTGCTGGCGCAGGCGGCCGAGTTGGGTCTGACAGGTCTCAGCCCGCGCGGGTGGCTGGCTGAACTGCTGGCGCACTTGGAGGACGGGCGACCGGCGGGCAAGCCGACGGCCGACGCGGTCAACCTGTTGACGTCGCACTCGGCCAAGGGACTCGAGTGGCCCGTCGTGATCGTGCTGGGCCTGTGGCGCGGAATCGGCCGGCCGACGGAGTCGGGCCTCCGCCTCGTGCGCGATCCCGGCGCGGCGCCGCGGGTCTATTTCGACCAAGACAGCCTGCCGGCCGACACGCGGGAGTCGCGGGACCGGGAGCGGACCCGGGAGCTGACGCGCCTGCTCTATGTGACCCTGACCCGGCCGCGTCGCGCGCTGATCGTGCCGTGGGCGGACGACTTTGGCGGGCCGCAGCGGGAGAAACCCAGCTTTGCGGAACTGTGGGCGACCGATCTGGCGGCGCTGCCGGAACTCGACGGCACGCCCGTGGGGCCGGCCGGGGCGGGTGGGGTGCCCACTGCGCCGGAGTCGGTCCCGGCATTTGCAGCCGTCGCCGCGAAACCCTTGGCGGGACCCGCGCCGCTGCCGGCGCGCCTGCTGCCCCACCAACTCGCCCATGCGCCTGACACGGCGCGCCTGGCCCGTCACGAGGCGAGTGCCGAAGAGCCGTGGGCGCCGGAAGGGGGCGACGACCCGATCCGCTACGGCCTTTGGTGGCACGAGACGATGGAACGGCTGCCGTGGTTGGCAGACGAGGCGACGCTGGACGACTACGGCGCCAAGGCACTGGCGTCGGCCGAAGCGCAGGGAATCGGGCCGCGGGCGGGCGAGGAATGGTGGCGGCTGCGGGCGAGCGCCCCGTGGCGGGATCTTCGCGATCCGCGGTGGAGCCGACGGGCGGAAATCGGCATTTTTGCGCCGCTGCGGACGGACGCGTGGATCGACGGTGTGATCGACCTCCTGCTTCACGACCCGGCGGCGGGCGAGGTGTGGGTCGTGGACTGGAAGACCAACCGGCGCCACGGCGACGAGAGCGACGCGGACTTCCTGGCCCGGCTGGTAGCGGAATATGCGCCGCAACTCTCGGCCTACGGGCAATGCCTCGCCGGGTTTTTCCCGGGCTGCCGGGTGCGGCGGTTGGTGTATTCGAGCGTGGCGGGGCAGTGGAGCGACGTGCCCGACCAGAAATTCTAGCTTTACAGGGCCGGGCGGGAATCGCACGGTGCGCAGACAACCTCTCTTACACCATGGGAAATCTCAAAAAGAAGCGCCGGCTGAAAATGTCGAAGCACAAGCGCCGGAAGCGCCTCAAGGCGAACCGTCACAAGAAGCGCACGTGGCAGAAGTAAGCGGCGCCCGGCCCAAGCGCCGGCGACCTGTTTGATCGCAAACCCGCCGTTGATCGCGGCGGGTTTTTTCGTCCCCGCGCGAGCACGAGTGCCTAGTCAGGAACTTTCGCGGCGCGCCTCCATCAGGCGCCTGGACGCGGTGGCCTGGCCCGGTCGCGTGGTAAAGAAAAAGGTAAATGGCTGGGGCGCAGCAACTGAGGCGGGGAAATTGGCTTGTCATGCCGTAAAAATACGGAGAGCGTACCCCCCTGTCACCCACCAGGACGCAATGTCTTGGCATGTGCCATTATCACCCTGAGCATCTTGTAGAGTGTTAACCCCAGCGCTCACCCAAGCACCGTAAAGGCCGCGATCTGATTCGCATGTTTTTTTCCTCCAAGACCAAAGGATACTTCGTCGAGCAGACGGATCACTCGGTCCTGCTTGCCCGCACCTCGTCGCTGACGGCGCCGATGGTGATCGAGGAGCTGCGCCGTTGCCCGATGGGTGACCCGGATGTGGTGGCGGAGACGGTGAGCGTGATCCAGCCGAAGGCGAGTTCGAGCGGGTACATGAATGCGACCTGCTCGGTTTACCCTTCGAAGCGATTCATCCGCCGGGCCTCGCTGGAGCTGAAGCGGGTGAAGGAGCCGACCTATTTTGCCGAGCTGTTCTCCTCCCAGTTCCGCCTCGATCTCGAGAAGTACACGATCCACGTGATCAGCTCGAACGACGGCTCGGACATCGATTTTGCGACGACCAGCCAGAAGGAAGTGATCTTCTGCGGCCTGCCGTCGGAAGATGTGGTGGTGGCGCAGGACCAGCTGCTCTCGCTCGGCTTCTATCCGGACCAGCTGGAGCTGGGCACGGTTTCGACGCTGGGCGCGCTGGTGGACTACTTTGCGTTCACGAAGTCGAAGACCCCGACGCTGGTGCTGGAGATTGGCACAGATACGACTCACTCGTACATCGTCTCGGCGTCGGGCGTGGAGGCCTCGCGCCTGATCCCGCAGGGCCTGGATGCGATGGTGCCGATCGTGCAAAAGGAGCTGAACCTGAAGGACGAGGAGTCGGCCAAGAAGCTCTTTTACTCGAACACCTTCAACTTCACGAGCATGGGGCCGCTGCTGGTGAAGAAGCTCCTGAAGGAGCTGCAGTCGTCGATCGGCTTCTATGAGGTCCAGACCGGCCAGTCGGTCGGCCAGGTGATCTGCACGCAGCTGCCCGAGAAACTCAGCTGGCTGGCCGGGGCGATCGCCACGGCGCTGTCGATTTCCGTGCCGAAGCTGGAGCTGGTGCCGTGGCTCCAGGCGCGCCAGATCACGCTGTCGGACAATGCCGCGCGCACCAATCTTGATGCCAGCTGGCTGGGCCTGCTCAGCCTGATGATCACGAAGGCATCCGCCCCCGCCCCCGAACCCGTGGCTGCAACCAATGCTGTCCCTCCTGCGAAAAAAGACTGAAGGCGGTTCGCATGCCTCGGCGATGCGCCCGTGGCATCCGAACATCCGGAACGCCGCCAAGCTGCCCGACACCAAGGTCGTGCGGACGTCGTTCTTCGTGAACGGCGTCGCGATCTTCACCACGGTCGGCGTGCTGCTCTGGTTCGCCTTCCAGGAATACAAGATCCACAGCCTGAACCGGCAGATCGGCGACTGGCAGGCTCAGATCAACCGCGACAAGGGCGACAGCGACCGCTTCATCGCGATGTACGGCAAGTTCAAGGACGAGCAGGCCCGCATCGCCGAGGTCAGCAACTGGGTCGCCTCCCGCCCCCGCGCCTCGGAACTGATCCTTTACCTCGGCCGCACCCTTCCCGAGCAGATCGCCTTCGACAACTACGACCAGGGCGAGAAGGGCGTCACCCTCCGCTGCACCGTCCGCGGTGCGCCGGATGAGGCGGCCGGCTATGCGACGGCCTACCTCGACCAGCTCCGGGCCGACGCTAAGCTGGCCAAGGTCTTCGGCGAGATCGCCTATTCGGGCGTGGGTGTCGGACGCGACCCGCAGACGGGCCGGCTTTCGCTTCAGCTCTTCCTCAAATTCGGTCCTTCCGGGAAAGGAGCGAAGAAATGATCTCCAACGAACAAGTGGTCGGGTTCATCAAGTCGCAGCCGGTCGGCGTGGGTTGTGCCGTCCTGACGATCCTGCTCGGCGCCGGCATTTATCTGCGCAACGACAAGGTGAGCGATTCCGAGGCGCTGCTCGACCAGAAGATCACCCAGGGCGAGCGCATTGACGCG
Source organism: uncultured Opitutaceae bacterium (assembly GCA_964471615.1). GTDB lineage: Bacteria > Verrucomicrobiota > Verrucomicrobiia > Opitutales > Opitutaceae > Opi-474. The sequence goes on along the minus strand of CAYYGV010000043.1, from coordinate 18,456 downwards.
AACCTGAAGAACGGCGTCGAGCTGCCCGAGCAGCTGGCCGCGCTCGCCAGCTCCCGCCAGCAGGTCGAGGCCCGGCTCATCCGCGCCGACGAGCTGGCCAAGAACAAGCAGTATTTCTACAAGCTCGAGTCCGAGACCGGCGTGAAGCTGGTCGAGATCAGCCAGAACGCCATCCCGAACGCGGTGCAGGGGGCGAAGACGATCTATCTCCCCATCGGCTTCTCCGTCGCCGTGCGCGGCGACTACCCGCATCTGATCGACTTCCTGCAGCGGCTCGAGAAGGGCCAGCGGTACTGCCGCGTGATCTCCGCCAACCTCAGCCTGCTGAGCATGACCAGCAAGGACCGGGGCGCGGCCGAACTCACGCTCAACCTCAGCCTCGAACTCCTCGGCCAGCGATGAACCTCTCCCGCTTCATCTCCCTCGCGCTGGCCGCGCTCGTCGCCGCGACCGCCGGCTTCGCCAAGCCCGCCGCGGTGCGCAAGGCGCCGGACTCCGATCTCGCCGCGAAGGAACTTCGCCGCGCGGTCGTCGATGGCGCCGCCAACCTCGCCCGCCTCGATCCGCCGCCCGCGCTCCCGACCGAGCTGCCCCAGCCGTTCAGCCCCCCGGGCTTCGAGCGCGAGCTGCCGTCCGAGACCAAGACCCAGGGTCCCGCGCAGTCCGGTCCGCCGAAACCGGCCGGCGATCGCGAGCTCCTCGCCGCCGTCGCGCCACTCGTGGTGCCGACCGGCACGTTTTTCTTCGGCGGTGACCGCTACCTCCAGTTCAGTAAAAAACGCCTCAAAGTGGGCGATAAGCTCATCGTTTCCTATGAGGGTCAGGACTGTACGCTTGAACTGGTCGCGATCGACTCCACTAACTTCACGCTCCGCCTCAACCGCGAGGAAATCACCCGACCCATCAAACCAAGAAAGTAACAATGAGAAACCGTAAGCTCCTAACGTCAGTCTTGCTGTTTACCGCGGTGCTTGCGACCGCCCGGAGCCAGCCCGCTCCCTCATCGACCAGCGCGGGAACGACGACCGACCAGGCCCAGGCGGCTCCTGCAGCGGTGATCAAGGCCGACGAGACGCCCGCCGCCCCGGTGGTGACCCGGGCGAAGGAGGCCACCGGCGCCCCCAAGGAGACTCTCTCGGTCGACTTTCCCGACACCGACATCCGCGAGATCGTCCGCAACGTGGCGGACCTGTTCGAGCTGAACCTCGTCATCCCGGATTCCCTGCAGGGCAAGGCCTCCATCAAGCTGCGCGACGTGACCTGGCGCCAGATCTTCGAGGTCGTGCTCAAGCAGGTGAACTACACGTTCATCGAGAAGGACGGCATCGTGAAGATCGTCGCGATCAAGGACCTCCAGGAGGAGCCCTACCTCACGAAGACCTTCTCCTTTGAGAACGTCTCCTCGTCGAAGATTCTCCCGCTGATCGTCCCGATGCTCACGCCCAAGCGCGAGGCTACCCCGGCCGGCGCGAATGGCCAGGGCGGCACCCCGGCCCAGCAGGGCGGCTCCATCGTGAACAGCGAGCTCTCCAACGAGCTCATCGTCACCGACCAGTCCACCGTCATCGCCCGCATCGGCGAGATGGTGAAGAAGCTCGACGTCGAGCCCAAGCAGGTGGTCATCGAGACCAAGTTCGTCGAGATCTCGAGGGACAATACCAAGAACCGCGAGGTCGCGATGGGCTACAAGAACGCCAATACGGGCCTCGAGGGCGGCACCGGCCTGGCGACCCCGCTCGTCTCGCCGTCCGGCCTCAACGGCTTCCCGTTTGTCCTCGGCACCGGCGCCGTGCAGGGTGGTTCCCCGACCGCTGTGTACAACCATAAGGAATTCAGCGCGCTGCTGAACGTCCTAAACGCCGCGACCAATGTCCGCCTCGTCACGAACCCGACCATCGTCGCCATCAACGGCAGCAAGTCCGAGATCAAGATCGGCCGCGACCTGCAGCTCGTCACGATCACGACCGTCACCTCCGGCAGCTCGCCGGTCACCACCGCCAGCGCGGGTGACATCAAGTTCGTCGGCATCAGCCTCGAGGTCACGCCGCAGATCACGGGCAACCGCCTGATCAACCTCAAGGTCAAGCCGACCAAGAGCAGCGTGTTCGCCGAGAAGGACTACTCCGGAAACAAGTTCTACGATATCGACAAACGCGAGGGTGACCTGAACATCATCCTCCGCGACGGCCAGACGGCGGCCATCGGCGGCTTGGTCGACACGACCACCAACCGCACCGAGACCAAGGTCCCGCTGCTCGGCGACATCCCGCTCTTCGGGAATCTCTTCAAGACGAGCAAGAATGTCTCCAGCGAGATCAACCTTGTGATCTTCATCACCGCCAGCGTCCTCGAGCCGAGCAAGATGAAGTACGACACCGTCGTGTCGCGCGACCAGCTTGACGGGCTCGACCTCACGAAGCGCGACATCCTCGGCAAGAATTACCAGCGCACCGACGAGGAGAACTCGCTGGTCGAGGAAGTGGGCGTCGTTCGCCAGAACAACCAGGACTCCGAGGCCATCAAGCGCCTCAATGCCCGCCTGGCCGAGGAGAAGAAGACCAAGAAGTAATCTCATCGCGCGCTCGTCGCACGATTCGCCGCCGCCGACCCCCGGGTCGGCGGCGGTTTGCTTTGCGGGGCTTCCGCCCACCCGCCAACGGGCCGGGCTTGCACGCGCGAGGTCCTCGCCTAGCTTGGAAATCCGCCCATGAGCGCCTCCACCACCACCGCCGCGGCCCAGTCCAAGGCCCACGCCTTTGCCAGCGTGTTCGGACAGCTGGGCCCGCAGATGGCGGCGCTCGACGGGTTCCTGCGCGAGCAGCTGGCGGCGTTCGAGCCCGAGATCCGGGCCATGGCCGACTACTGCATCGATACGTCTGGCAAGCGCATCCGGCCCGCCCTGGTGTTCCTGAGCGGCTGGCGCGGCCCGGGTGTCGTCCTCCCGGAGCTCGTGCGCGTCGCCGCCGTCGTCGAGCTCGTGCATCTCGCGACCCTCGTGCACGACGACATCATGGATGGTGCCGACGTGCGCCGGAATCGCCGCACCGCGACGCGCGAGTTCGGCGCCGCCGCGGCCGTGCTGCTCGGCGACGCGCTGTTTGCCCACGCGCTCAATCTCGCGACCCAGTTTCCCACCAACGAGGTCTGCTCGGCCGTCTCCGCCTCGACCCGCCGCGTCGTGTCCGGCGAGATCATGCAGACCCTCCGGCGCGGCTCGGCCAATGTGTCGCGCGCCGACTACCAGCGGATCATCGACCTCAAGACCGCCGAGCTCTTCCACGTGTCGTGTTTCCTCGGCGCCCGCCTCGCCGGCTCCGCCCCGGGTTATGTCGAGGCCGCGAGCCGCTTCGGGCGCCACCTCGGCATTGCGTACCAGATTTACGACGACCTCGCGGACTTCTTCGGCGAGGAGACCCGGGTGGGGAAGACCCTCGGCACCGACCTCGCCAGCGGCAAGCTGACCCTCCCGCTGTTCCTGCTGATCGACCGCCTGCCGGCCGCGGCCCGCGACGAGCTCATGGCTGAGATCACCGGTCAGCGCCCGGTCCAGGCCGGCCTGCACTTCCAGCAGATGCGGGAACTCGGGATCTTCGACGGAGTGGCCTCGGCCGTCATGGCCGAGATCAAGCTCGCGACCGATGCGCTCCAGCCCTGGCCGAACGAGGCGCCGACTCCCCTGCTGCACAGCCTCGGAGATGTCCTGCAGGCCCAGGTGGCCGCCCTGCGCCCGTCATCCTAGGCATTTCCGGAAGAAATTCCGTTTGCCCCTGCGGCCATTCGATCTAACCCTCCCGTAGTCATGGATGCGGCCAAGACACTCGGCAAAACGCTGGTGGCGTCTCCCGAGCGGCAGCTCGAGGCTGATTCCGACATGGAGATCGTCCGGCGCGTCCAGGCCGGCGAGGTCGAGGCCTTCGACCAGCTGATCACCAAGTACCGCAACCGGGTCTATTCGGTCGTTTACAATCTGACCTCCAACCGGGAGGACGCGGCGGACCTCACCCAGGACGCCTTCATCAAGTCCTTCCAGTCCATCAACCGGTTTCAGGGGCAGTCCACGTTCTTCACTTGGCTGTACCGGATCGCGGTCAATTCGACCCTCACCCACCTCCGAAAGAACCGTTTGCGGACCTTTTTCAGCTTCGAGAAGATCAACGAGGACGACAAAGTATCCGCGGAAGTCATTAATGCCCTGACAGATGAGTCCGGGGCCGACCGGGAGACATTTGCCCGGGAACTTCAGGAAAAATTGAACGAGGCGATGCAAAAACTGTCTATCCCACATCGCACCGTGATTACCTTGTTTGAGATTGATGGTCTTAGCCATCAGGAGATTGCCGAAATCATGAACTGCTCTGTGGGCACGGTGCGCTCGCGTCTGCATTACGCGAAGCAGCTGCTCCAGGCCGAGCTGCAGCCTTATATCCGCCGATGAACGAAAAGCCCCACCGAGTCACGGTCACCCTGGAAGACTTGCTGCGCTTGAAACGCGCGGAGCAGCCGCCGCCGGAGTTCTGGGATGATTTTCAGCGTGGCATGCGCGCGAAGCAGCTCGCGGCCATCATTGAGCCGCGTCCGTGGTGGGCGCCGTTCATCAAGGTCGGTGCGCGCGTGGCGCGCTATCAGGTGCCCGTGGGCGCCGCGGCGATTCTGGCGGTGACTTTTGTGATGGTGAGCGAATACCGCACGGTGGAGCGCGCGCCGGTGTATGAGCCGGCCGTGGCCGCCGTGACCGGATCCGGCCCGATGGCGACGTCGACCGCCCGGGAGGTGGCTGCGCCCGCCGTGAGCGCGCCGATGTCCGTCGCCGAGCCCGTCGCGACCGTCGCCTCCGCCGAACCCGCGCCGACCGCGCCGGTGGTGGTGCCCGCCTCCACGAATGTCGGCACCACGTCGCACGTCGTGCCGGTTGAGGTCAGCCCGTCCGCCCGCTACATCGCCGAGAATCTCGCCGCCGCCCAGGCCGCCGATCCCGAGCTGGACCAGATGCTCAGCCGCTCGCTGCGCAGCCTCGAGAGCCGGCCGGTCCGCGAGCCGCTGACCCAGGTCAACGTCCCGGGCGAATCCCGCCGCTCCCGCCTCCTCGGCGGCACCGCGTGGCTCGCGTCGGCCAACGTCAGCGGTGACTCCGCCCTGCGGACCGACGAGCATGCCGCCCGGCGCCTGACCGAGCGTCGCCTGTCCGAGTCCGACGTGGTCAGCCGCGTCGATGTCGGCGGCGACCGCGTCTCGTACCGGTTCTAGCCGTTCCGAAACGATCGATGGTTTTCCGGCCCGCCCTGGTGGCGGGCCGATTCATTTTTTGAGTTTCCGTCCGGGCTGGTTAGCCTGCGCGCATGAGGACCGAACGGGATTCGATGGGGGAGATGTCGGTGCCGGACGATGCGCTCTACGGCGCCTCCACGCAGCGCGCCGTGCTCAATTTCCCGGTGAGCGGCCGGCCGCTGCCCGAGGCGTTCATCCGCAGTCTTGGCCTCGTCAAGCTGGCCTGCGCCCAGGCCAACGCCGAGCTGGGCCGGCTCGCCCCGGAGCTCGCGCGGCTCATCGAGCAGGCGGCCCGCGAGGTCGCGGACGGACGGTGGCACGCGCAATTCCCGGTCGATGTGTTCCAGACCGGCTCCGCGACCTCCACCCACACGAACGCCAACGAGGTCATCGCCAACCGCTGCAGCCAGCTCGCCGGCCAGCCGATCGGCTCGCACCGCCCGGTGCATCCCAACGATCACGTCAACCTCGGCCAGTCGTCCAACGATGTCATTCCCACCGCGCTGCATGTCAGCGTGGCCGGCGCGCTCCACGGCCAGCTGCGGCCGGCACTCGACCTGCTCGCGGCCGAGCTGGAGCGGAAGGCCGCTGCGTTCGCCGGCGTGATCAAGATCGGCCGCACCCACCTGATGGATGCCACGCCGCTCACCCTGGGGCAGGAGTTCTCGGGCTACGCCGCGCAGGTGCGCAAGGCCGGCGAGCGGGCGCAACGCGGCATCGCGGCGCTCGGCGAGCTGGCGATCGGCGGCACCGCGGTCGGCACCGGCCTCAACACCCATCCGGAATTCGGAGCGCGCGTCTGCCGCCGCCTCAGCGCGGCTACGGGCCTGTCGTTCCGCGAGGCCGCGAACCATTTTGAGGCCCAGGGCGCCCGCGACGATTGCGTGGAAGTCGCCGGCCAGCTCACGGCGATTGCCGGGGCGTTGGCGAAAGTGGCCCACGACCTCCGCTGGCTCGGATCGGGACCGCGGGCCGGCCTCGGCGAGCTGCGGGTTCCCGCCACCCAGCCAGGCTCGTCGATCATGCCGGGAAAGGTGAATCCCGTGATGAGCGAGATGCTCGTGCAGGCGTGCCTCTACGCGCAGGGCTTGGCTCAGGTGGTCGTGGCGGCGGGACGCGAGGGTCACTTCGAGCTCAACGCGACGCTGCCCCTGCAGGCGCACTGCCTGCTCGAGGCGATCCAGGTGCTGGCCAACGCCGCCCGGATCTTCGCCGAGCGTTGCGTCGCGGGACTCGAGGCGAACGAGGCCCGGTGCCGCGAGCTCGTGGATCGCTCGCTCATGCTCGTGACGGCCCTCAACCCGTACATCGGCTACGACCAGGCCGCCGCCGTGGCCAAGGAAGCCTTCGCGTCCGGCCGCACGCTGCGCGAGGTGGTCCTCGAGAGGAAGCTGCTCGACGCGGCGACCCTTGACCGGGTCCTCGACCCGCGCCGCATGACGGGGCCGGAGGCAGGTTGAGTCGCGGCGTAGGGGCGCGCGGAACGCCGGACGTCGAACGCCCAACGCCGAACGTCGAAGTCGTGGGGACTACTTCTTCGCGGGGAGGCAGGCGCCGCAGCCGTTCACGAAGAAGTCATTGCCCTTGTCGTCGACGAGGATGAACGCGGGGAAGTCCTCCACCTCGATCTTCCACACGGCCTCCATGCCGAGCTCGGGATACTCGAGCACCTCGACCTTGCGGATGTTCTCCTTGGCGAGGATCGCCGCGGGACCGCCGATGCTGCCGAGGTAGAAGCCGCCGTGCTGCTTGCAGGCGTTCGTGACCTGGACGCTGCGGTTGCCCTTCGCGAGCATCACCATCGAGCCTCCGAGCGCCTGGAACTGGTCCACGTAGCTGTCCATGCGCCCGGCGGTCGTCGGGCCGAACGAGCCGGAGGCATAGCCCTTCGGCGTCTTGGCCGGGCCGGCGTAGTACACCGGATGGTCCTTGAAGTACTGCGGCAGGCCCTGGCCGGCGTCGACGCGCTCCTTGAGTTTCGCGTGGGCGATGTCGCGGGCGACGATCATCGGCCCGGTGAGCGAGAGCCGCGTGGTGACCGGATACTTCGATAGCTCGGCGCGGATCTCCGCCATCGGGCGGTTGAGGTCGACCTTGACGATGTGGTCGCTCTTGAGGGTCCGCTCGCTGGCCGGGATGTACTGGCCGGGATTGGTCTCGAGCTGCTCGAGGAAGATTCCGTCCCGGGTGATCTTGGCCTTGATGTTGCGGTCGGCCGAGCAGGAGACGCCGACGCCGACCGGGCAGCTGGCGCCGTGGCGGGGCAGGCGGACGACCCGGACATCGAGGGCGAAGTATTTTCCGCCGAATTGGGCGCCGATGCCGCTCTGCTGCGCGAGCTTCAGGATTTCCTGCTCCATCGCGAGGTCGCGGAACGCGCGGCCGTGCTCGTTGCCGGTGGTCGGCAGCGAATCGAGGTACTTCGTCGACGCGATCTTCACGGTCTTGAGGCAGGTCTCGGCGCTGGTGCCGCCGATGACGAACACGAGGTGATAGGGCGGGCAGGCCGCCGTGCCGAGATAGCCGAGCTTGTCGGTGACGAACTTCGCGAAACTCTTCGGGTTGAGGAGCGCCTTGGTCTCCTGGAAGAGGAACGTCTTGTTGGCCGAGCCGCCGCCCTTCGCGACGAACAGGAACTCGTACTTGGCGCCCTCCGTCGCGTAGAGGTCGATCTGCGCCGGCAGGTTGGTGCCGGTGTTGGTCTCGCGCCACATGTCCAGCGGCACGGTCTGCGAATAGCGCAGGTTCTCCTTCGTGTAGCACTCGTACACGCCCCGGGAAATCGCCTCGGCATCGTTCGCGCCGGTCCAGACCTGCTGGCCTTTCTTCGCGACGACGATCGCCGTGCCGGTGTCCTGGCAGAAGGGCAGGATGCCTTCGGCCGAGATCTCGGCGTTCTTGAGGAGCGTGAGCGCGACGTACCGGTCGTTGGCCGAGGCCTCCGGGTCCTCGAGGATGGCCGCCACCTGGCGGAGATGCTTCGGACGGAGCAGGAACGAGCAGTCGTGCATCGCCTGCTGCGCGAGGAAGGCGAGCGCCTCGGGCTCGACCTTCAGGATCTCGCGTCCCTCGAAGGTGGACGTGCTCACGCCTTCCTTGGACAGCAGGCGGTAGGTGGTGTCGTCGGGCCCGAGCGGGAACGGGTCCTGGTAGACAAAGGGCGGGACGGGCATGGTGAGGAGGCTACAGCGGGTGGGGAACCGGGGGCAAGAAACACCACCGGACGCCGGTGTCCAACCGCCGGGCGCGTCCCGGACCGGAAATTAGCTGACCAACTCCGGCCGATCCGCTCTGCTTCACCCGGCCCACCCGGGCGCCCGCCATGGCCTTACCCAACCGCGAGGAAGCGCGACGGCTGCTCGAACAGCACGTCCAGGACGAATACCAGCGCCACCATGCGCTCATGGTGGCCACTGCGATGGCCGGCTACGCCGCCCAGTTTGGCGAGGACCCGGAGCTTTGGTACGTGACCGGCCTGCTGCACGACCTCGATTTCGAGCAGCATCCGTCAACCCACCCGGCCGAGTCGCTGCGGTGGTTCCGGGAGTGGGGATATCCCGAGGACATGATCCATGCGGTCGAGGCGCATGCCTATGGTTACAATGGCTTCGCCACGCTCCCGCGCACCCGGCTGGCGGCCGCGCTGCTGGCCTGCGACGAGATCTGCGGAATTTTCTACGCCTATCGGAAGCTGAATCCCGTGCCCTATGGCCAGATGAAGGCCAGCTCGATCCGCAAGAAACTCAAGGAGCCGTCGTTCGCGGCCAAGGTCGACCGCTCCACCATCTACCGCGGCTGCGAGCACCTCGGCGTGACCGTCGACGCGCACGTCGACCATCTCATCCGCTTTCTGGCCACGCTGCCCTGACGCCGTGGCCTGGGCGGGGTTTCCACCCCAATGCCCCAGCGTCCTCCTTAGCGTCGTCGCGTCGTCGCGCTTGACCAGGCTTGGGGTGCTTCGGGCCCCGCGGGGCGAATCCACCCGCCGCTGCGGGCGGATCGATCGAATCGGCTAGCGTCCGGCCAGCGACCGCACGGTGTCGCGGAACTTCGGCAGGTCCGCGGGGGTCGCGACCTCGCCCGGGGCGCGGCCCCAGCCGGTGGCGCCGGGCCAGGTCCCGTGGGTGAGGAAACTCTCCTGCGCCGCGGCCATGCCGGCGACGCTCAGGTAGTCCTTCTGCTCCTTCTCGTCGCGCACGTGGCTCACGAGCGCGGCGGGGAACGGCGAAATGCAGCCGCTCGAGACATAGGCCAGGTCGTTCAGGAGGACGAACGGCCGCGAGTCCGCCAGCGTCGTGGCCGGGCGCTCGCTCTCGCCGCGCAGGTAGCGGTAGTAGTCGAGGTGGTTCTCCGCCACGCCGTCGAAGTCGCTGAGGGGAATCCGCTCCACGCGGCCGTCGTTCCACCGGATCTCGGCCTGCTGGCCGACGACGTACTTCAGCGTGGCCTGCTCGAAGATGACGGTCTCGGCGTGCGTCGTCGGGCCCGCGCAGGCGTGCGAGAGCGCGAAGCGCATCGTGACGCCGCAGGTGGTGTCGGCCTCGACGAAGAAGGTGTCGGCGCCCTCGACGGCGTGGGCGCGGTAGAGCTCGGCGCGGACGGCCACGGGCTGGGCCCAGCTGTAGAGGCCGGGCCCGCCGACCCAGAACAGGAGGTTGTGGACGAAGTGCGCGTTGGCGTTGCCGAAGCAGGAGTCGAGCACGACCTGGTCGCCCATCATGAGGCGGCCGGCCCAGGTGTTGCGGCGGAAGTACTCGGCGGGCCGCGGCCAGTGGGCGACGAGCGTCGCGCCGCGCGGGGCGCCGAACTCGCCGGCGATGATGCGCTGCTTCAGCGCGAGGCGCGGCTTCTCGATGATGAAGTTGAACCCGACGAACGAGCTCTTCCGCGCGAGCTTGTCACGCGTGATCATCTCCTCGAGCTCGAGGTAGTCGAGGGTGGGGGGCTTCTCGAGGTACACCGGCAGGCCCAGCTCGACCCCCGCGCGGTGCATCTCCGCGTGCAGCTGGATCGGCGTCGGCACCACCAGCAGGTCCAGCTGTGCGTGGCAGGCCGCGAGCATGCTCTTGTAATCGGGAAAGACGCCCACGCCGCGCTGCGTGAACTTCAGGGTCTGCATCTGCGCCGCGAACTCGCCGGCCTGCGGGTCGCAGGTGCACACCAGGCGGGCGTGGCCGCGCTCCTCCAGCCGGGCCACCGTGTTGTGGTGCCAGCCGGCGAAGCCGCCCAGACCGACGATGCCGATGCGCAGGGGGGGCTTCACACGATCTTCATCTTGGGCAGGTCCTGCCCGTCCACGATTCCCACGGGTTGGCCCCGCCGGTTCACCACGATCAGGTCGTCAATCTTGTACGCCTCGAACAGGCGCAGGGCGTCCACGCCCAGGGCCTCGTCCCGCACGGTCTTCGGCGTGCGCGTCATGAAGGTCGAGACGGGCTTCCCGAGGAAATCCGGCCCGGTCAGCGCGCTCCGGCGGAAGTCACCGTCGGTCAGGATGCCCGATAGCCGCCCGGTCCGCGGGTGCACCAGCGCGATGCAGCCGGACTTGGCCTTGGTCATCGCGAGGATCGCGTCCTGCGTCGTCACCGTGTCCGCCGCGATCGGCAGCCGGTCCGCCGTCCGCATGATGTCGCGCACTCGCAGCAGCAGCACGCGGCCGAGGTTGCCGGCCGGGTGGAAGCGAGCGAAGTCGTCGCGGGTGAGCCCGCGCGCCTCGAGCAGCACCATCGCCAGCGCGTCGCCCAGCGCCAGCGCCGCCGTCGTGCTGGCCGTCGGCGCCAGCTCCAGCGGGCACGCCTCGCGGCGCACGCGGTAGACCAGGCGGAAGTCCGCGTTCCGCGCGAGGTCGGACTCCGCGTGGCTTGTGAACGCGACCAGCTTCACGCCAAAGCGCTTGAGCACCGGGATCAGCCGCAGCACCTCCTCGGTCTGGCCGCTGTTGCTGAGGAGGATCGCGAGGTCGCCCTCCGAGCACAGGCCGAGGTCGCCGTGCAGCGCCTGGGTCGCGTCGAGGAAGCAGGACGAGACGCCCGTGCTGTTGAAGGTGCCCGTGAGCTTCTCCGCGATGTGCGCCGACTTGCCGACGCCGGAGAAGATCAGCTTGTGGCCCGACCGCACCGTCGCCTCGACGGCGCGCGCCGTCGCCACGAACTCCGCGCCGAGGCTCCTCGCCGTGTCGCGCAGGGCCTCGGACTCAATCCGGATGCAGGCCCGGGCGCGGGCCAGGGCGGATTTCGGTTGGAGGGCCATTTAGGGTTTGAGTCGCAACGCTAGAGTGCGGAATTTACGGCGAACCGTTGAGCGTTCAATCCCTTTCACTGCCCGCGATGCACAAACCCGTGAGACTCTCCGCCCTGCTGGCGCTGGCCGCGCTGCTGGTGCTGGCCGGGTGTGACCGCGGGGACGGCCTGACGCTCGGGGCCGAGACGGACGAGCCGCTCTACCGGCAGGGGCAGCAGCTCACCCGGCAGGGCCGGACGCAGGAGGCCCTCAACGCCTACCTCAAGCTCATCTCGAAGCGCGACGACACCGCGCCCGAGTCCCACCTCGAGGCGGGCCTGATCCTGCTGCGCCACGTGAAGGATCCCGTCGCGGCCTATTACCATTTTCGGAAGTACCTCGAGCTCCAGCCCAACTCCCGCCAGGCCGTGTATGTCCGCGGCCTGATCGAGACCGCCAAGCGCGAGTATGCCCGCACGCTGCCGGGCGCCGTGATGGAGAGCCAGGCCGAGCGCCTGGAGATGCAGGACCAGATCGACCGCCTGCTCCGCGAGAACGACCGGCTCAAGTCCGAGCTCGCCGCCCTCCACGACGGCGTCGCGAACGCCGCGCCGGTCCGCTCGCGCGGGACCTTCGAGTCCAGCGACAACCCCGGCGGACCCTCGATCACCCTCCCGTCCACCGCCGCCACCCTCACCGCCGACACCCCGGCCCAGCCCGCGCCGACGAACGAGGAGGAATCGCCGATCACCTACGCGCCGGTCGAGAACCCGCCGTCGGCCCCGCCGGTGCCGACCTCGCGCCCGAGCCTGTCCACGGCCGGCACCCGCACCGTGCCGACCAAGCCCGGCGCGCCGGTGAAGCCGACCGCGCCGGGCCGCCGGCACACGGTGGGGAAGGGCGACACGCTGTTCAGTCTCGCGCAGCGCTACTACGGCAACCGCTCGCGCTGGCGCGACATCTACGAGGCCAACCGCGACGTGCTCCCGAAGGAGGACGCCCTCCGCGTCGGGATGGAACTCCGGATCCCGTGACCGGCCCGCGGGCGGAAACCGCCGCGTCCGTCCCGTCCTGACTCCCTTCGCCCCGCATGCCCCGCACTTCCCAACGCACCGCGGTCTTCACCGAGTCGCTCATCCGCGAGATGTCCCGCGTCGCCGCGCGCCACGGGGCCATCAACCTCGCGCAGGGCTTCCCCGACTGGGATCCGCCCGCGGCGCTGATCGAGGCGGGCAAGGTGGCGATGGATGCGGGACGGCACCAGTATGCCGTGACGTGGGGCTCGGCGGAATTGCGCGCGGCGCTGGCGGCCAAGCTCACGCGGTTTGTGGGCGTGCCGGTCGAGGCCGACCGCGACCTCGTGGTCACCTGCGGCGCCACCGAGGCGATGATGGTTGCGATGATGACGGTCTGCGACCCCGGCGACCGCGTCGGGCTGTTCACGCCGTTCTACGAGAACTACAACGCCGATGCGATCCTCACGGGCGCGAAGGCCGTCCACGTGCCGCTGCACCCGCCGCACTACCATTTCGACCCCGCCGAACTGCGGCGCGCATTCGCGAGCGGACTGAAGGCTTTCGTCCTCTGCAATCCGTCGAATCCCTGCGGCCGCGTCTTCACGCGCGAAGAACTGCTCCAGATCGCGGCGCTGGCCGAGGAGTTCGACGTGTTCGTCCTGACTGACGAGGTCTACGAGCACATCACCTTCGCGCCGCACCGCCACACGTACTTCACTGCGCTGCCCGGCATGGCGTCGCGCACGCTGATGTGCTCGTCGCTCTCGAAGACCTTCTCGATCACCGGCTGGCGGCTCGGCTACGTGCACGCCGCGCCGGAGATCATCGCCCAGGCCCGCAAGGTGCACGACTTCCTCACCGTCGGCGCCGCCGCGCCGCTCCAGCATGCCGTCGTGACCGCCCTGAACTTCGGGCCCGATTACTACGCCGGGCTTGCCGCGAAGTACGCGGAGTCGCGCGACATCCTGCTGGGCTATCTCGACCGCACCGGGCTGGGCTACACCAAGCCCGAGGGCGCCTACTTCGTGATGGTCGACATCTCACCCTTTGGCTACGCGAGCGACATCGAGTTCTCGCACTGGATGACGAAGGAGATCGGCGTCGCCCCCGTGCCGGGCTCGAGCTTCTTCGCTCCGGGCGAGAACCGTTACGTGCGCCTCAACTTCGCGAAGAAGCCCGAGACGCTGCACGCCGCCGGCGAACGCCTGCTCCGCCTCCGCCGCGGCTAGAGTATTCTCGGTCTAGCTGGTCCTGTTGGGGACACCGAGATCACGGAGGATGCGCCGAGGTCACCGAGTCCATATCCTCCAATCAACCTGGAGCGCAAATCCGCCTTGCTGGCTCCGTGTCCTCCGGATCGGCTCCGCGTGCTCGGTGGCGTCAACCTGAACCCGAAGGGCTCCCGGGCAGTGGACTATCGGTATCGTCGACCACAAGAGCCGCCAATTCCGCATGGCGGCTCGTCTGGCTTCGTGAGCTTCGTGTCCTTCGTGGCAATTCCGCTCGGTCGAGAGGTGGCACCAGCCGAAGCTACGACGCCAGCGTGCCACGTAGCGCGCGCGCCTCGGCCAGCAGTTCGCGCGCAGCCGTGAGGGCGTCGCCGGGCGTGACCGGCGCTGGCTCAGGAGCGGGAGCGTGGTGGTGATCGTCGGGGTCGCCGAGACCGGCCTGCCGGAACTTGCGCAGGCGCTCGAGGATCAGGTCGCGGATCTCCTGGGCGTTGACGACGCTGTGGAAGATGCCGGTGTGCAGGGAATCCTCGCCCGGCTTTTCCGGGTGGGAGCTGCCGCCGCCCGCGGATTGCACGCGCAGGTCGGCGAGGCCGAGCAGGCGCTGCAGGGGCCCCTGCTGCACCTCGACCTGCTGCAGGTTCGCAAAGCTCATCGTCGACTCCTGCAGCCGCATCAGCCCGGTGCGAATCCGGAGGCTGCGGTCGGTCACGATGTACCAGTGCAGCTCGTACTCCAGCCGCACCGCGGCGAAGGTCACGGGCAGCTGGACGATGAACAGCAGGATACCGCCGATCTCGAAGACCTCGATCGCGATCATCGCCCAGTCGGGCGTGCGCTGGGCGAGACGCTGCAGGTCGGCGCGGGTGAGGGGCGGCCGCTGGCGGCGGGCCTTTGACTTGGTCGCGGCGTTCGGTCCGTCCGGTGCCGCGACGGCGGCCGGGGCCGGCGTCACCACCGGCGCGGGTGGCGGCAGGTCGCGGCTGCGTTCCACCTCGGCGCGGAACCACGCGAGGAACCCGAGCGAGAAGCAGATGCCGACGACGGCGCCAACCTGGGCCAGCAGCCAGCGGGCGATGCGCAGCCGGTAATGGTTCTGTCCGGCGCAGAACACGCGAACCGACTCGGGGGCGCCGGCCGGCGGCTCGGGCGCGGGCGGCACCCGCATGAACCACAGGACGCGTTGCCGGATCCAGTCAAACATGGCCGTCCTTTCGGGCCTCGAGGGCGAGGCGGGTCTCGCGGAGCTCGCGGGCGACCTCGCGCAGCGCGGCCGCCAGCTCGGCGTCGCCGCCGGGCGCGACGGCCCCGGCCGCCGCCGGCGGATGGGCCGGGTCCTTCACGCCGCGCATCCGGGCGTACAGGAAATCGCGCACCGCCTCGAACTGCTGCAGGCCCTCCAGCGTCATCTCCGCGCCGGAGCTGCCGCTGGCCGTCTGGATCAGCACGCGCGCCAGTCCGAGCCAGCGCTCGACAAGATTGGAGCGGAGGTGGATGTCCTGGATGCGGGCGTAGTTGATGATGATCTCGCGGCGGAACAGGATGCCCCAGCTCATCGAGATGCCCTCCGCGGTGAACCGGTACCGCATCGTGTGGTACCGGAAATACAGCGGCAGGACGAGGATCGGGAACAGCGGCGGGATGATCAACGCCGACAGGAGATAGTAGGTCCAGAGGCTCTGGTGCGGCCGCTCAATCGCGAGGATCGCGGCGTCGTCGTGGCGGGGATTCACGATCCGGCATCACGCCCTAAAACCCCTGCGCCCGCAAGCGGCAAGGGGCCGACTCGAAAGACGGGCCTGATTTCCAATCCGCCACGAAGAACACCAAGGGCACGAAGCCCGGGCGTCGGCCACCGAGCTTGGTGCCCTTGGTGTCCTTCGTGGCAAACTCCGACTCAGCCCGAGCCGGTTACTTGACGGCGGCGAGTTCGGCGGCGAACAGCTCGCGGACGCGGGTCTTGGCGTCGGCCAGCGGGATCTCGCCCTTGTCGACCTTCGCGAGGAAGGTCTTCTGGGCGAGGTAGTCCTTGTTCGTGACGCCGGCCTTGCTCTGGAGCATGCGCCACGATTTCCGGCGCTCGACCGCGAACAGCACCATCTGGCGCGTCACGGCGTAGTGCTTCATCTTCCCGTGCTCCTCGACCTTGATGTAGCAGCCGAAGTTCGGGACGAAGCTGCGGTGCTCCGGGTTGAAGACGCGGCGGTGGATGACGTCGTCCTGCGTGATGAACACCAGCTGGTCGTCGAGCAGCGTGAGCTTGGCCGCGTCCTCGTCCTTGACCGCCTTGAGGTGCTTGCGGAAGCGGTTCTCCGTGACGGCCCAGTGGGCGACGCCGAAGCTGTATTCCTCGCCGGTGGAGGCGTACTTGGCGCGCCACCAGTCGCGGTCGAGGCTCGGGTTGCCCTTGAGGTCGAAGGCCTCCTGCGAGGTCTCGCCGCGGCGCGGGTTGAACACGAACTCCGGCATGCCGCGCGCGTCGCGGACGAGCTTGGCCTGGTCGGCGCTCATGTTGTCGCCGACGCCGTGCTCGGGCTGGCAGGTGGTGTAGGCCTGGAAGAACGCGGTGCCGCGGTACTCGAGGCCGTCGAGGATCGCCTTGTAGAGCTTGGCGGAGTTGGCCATCGACACCTGCGCGACGAACGGCGAGCCGTGGCCGCTGGTGAAGGCCTCCGCGACGTTCTTCTTCTCGATCAGCTTGCCCTGCGACGCGACGCCGAACTGGTTCATGTCGTAGCCGCCCAGCATGGTGGACGAGTCCGAGTTCTGGCCGCCGGTGTTGGAGTACACCTGCGTGTCGAGCATCAGCATCTTCACGTTCGGGCGGTTCTGCAGGACCACCTTCGAGACGTTCTGGAAACCGATGTCGCCGAGGGCGCCGTCGCCGCCGACCACCCAGACCTTCGGCAGCTCGCGGATCTCCTGCTCGGTCATCAGCGCGTCGTCGAGGTGGGTGAGGGTGAAATAGTCCGCCTCGCTCGCGACCTTCGCCGCGCGGTCGAGCAGCGCGTCGGCCAGGCGCTCGGGCGCCACGGAGCGCCGCGCGTGCGAGACGATCAGCGACTCGGCCATCAGCCACGAGATCGTGGCGCCGTCCTGGAACAGCGAGTTCATCCAGGGATACGGGTGCGGGTTCGACGGCGGGGTGGAGCCGTAGACCGTGTTACAGCCCGTGCTCGCGCCCATCATCATCACGGACATGCCGTTTGCGCGGCGGCCGTCGATCGCCTGCAGCTCCTGGTGATTGAACGCGTCCTGCTGCAGCACGGCCACGAGCCCGCCGATCAGCTGGGCGTCGGTGATCGCGCCGTGCTTGGCCTCGTAGGCGGCGATGCGCTGGGCGGTGTCGGCGTCGTTCTCGCCGCCGAGCCCGACGATCACGTGGGCGTAGGTCCGATGGAACAGCTTGTACTCGTCCTCGCTGCGGGCCTTGAGCGCGGCGAGCTTGGCGGCGCCCTCCTTCTCAAGGCGCGCGGCCTTGGCGCGGAGGCGCTCGGCCTTCCGGTGGTACATCGGCCGCATGTATGCCTCGGTCACGCTCGCGGCGGAGCGGAGGATGCTCTTCTCGCCGCAGCCGGCGCAGGCGCCGTCGCCCGAGACCAGGGCCTCGTAGTTGCGGCGGACCATGAGGTGGTTCCGCAGGGCCGCCTCGCGGGAGTTGGCCGCGTCCTGGTCGTTGTACAGGCCGAGGAACTTCTGGGGCGTGTCGGGCAGCAGGCGCGAGAAGACCTGGGCGGTCGTGAGCTCGGCGTTCAGCTCCTCGGTCTCGCGCGTCATGCGCAGCGCATCGTGGTCGCCGCACACCTGCACGCACTCGCCGCAGCCCTTGCAGAGGTCGGAGACGAAGATCGAGAACAGGCCGCCGGCGCCCGGGGTCTTGGCCTCGAGCGACCGGAAGATGGCCGGCACGTTGTTGTAGGCGAGGGGGAGCTTGGCGATGATGCCGACCAGCTGGGCCTTGCCCGCCGCGGACACGCCGGCGAGCGCGTTCACCTCGTCGCGGATGATGTCCTTGAACGGCACCGCGGCCTTGGCCTTCACCGACTCGTTCATCTTCGCGCGGGCCCGCTGCTCCAGGCCGGCGAGCTCGGCGCCGAACGCGCGCCGGTCGGCCGCGTCGGTCACGTAATTGTTGATCGCGGTCTTGAGGACCGTCGTCACTTCCTGCGCGGTGTTCGGCAGGGCGGTGTCGGGACACGCCGTGATGCACTCCATGCACTGCGTGCAGTTCTCCGCGATGTACACCGGGGTCTCGCGGCGCGCGACGTACTTGGACTGCGTGGCGCCGGTGCCGGCGGCCATCACGCCGACGGACGCGAGCGCGCCGGCCGGCTGGTGGTAGCCGAGGCCCGAGCGGAACTCGCCGTCAAACTTGCCGAGCGTCTGCACCGGGGCGCGGGCGGCCTGCAGCGCCGGGGCCGGAATGCTGGCGCAGCCGGCGGAGCCGCAGCCCGCGGTCGGGATGATCGGCTGGCTCACGCTCGGCGCGAGCAGCGGGTTGCGCATCGACGAGCGGTCCGGGTCGTCCGGCCGGCCGAGCTTGATCTCCTGCACGCGGGAGAAGCCCTCGGTCATGACGGTCATGTTCGACGTCACGACCGCCTCGCCGAAGCGGGCGAACTTCTTCTCGTACTGCTTGCGGACGACCTTCTGGAACTGCTCCTCGGAGATGCCGAAGGTCTTGAGGAAGGGGGACACCCGGAAGAACGCGCCGAGGAAGGAATTGC